>CAYTVW010000096.1:0-6568 GCA_964441865.1 uncultured Acidimicrobiaceae bacterium | reverse complement strand
GCCGGTCGAGAACACCATGGCGTGATCAGATACGATTCCATCGAGAAAAACGCCAACAAGGGTCCAGCCGTCAGACGCGAATTCGATAGGAAACCGCTCCAATTCGCGATCACTGGATTCTGCCGAGCCTGACCCGAACAGCTCATTCTGATTGGCCTCGCCCCAATCGCGACCGTCAAGAGAAACCCATCTTCTACGGTCTTGCTGGCTATCTCCGTATTCGGCGATCAGGAAAGGACCTGCTTGGGACAAGAAAGCATTTCGTGGAACCCCAGCGGGAATAACGCTTTCGTGCCACGACTCAAGATCCGTAGAAGCGAACCAGGTCCTTACGCTTTGACCGGGAGACCCTCCCACCAAGACGAACGAGCCGTCAGACACTTCGACCACTGAAAAGACACCCTCAGCAGAGCCAAGTCCGTCCACGAATTCTGGCCTCCAACCTGTCGAAAGACACCACCGAGTCGGTTTCCCCAAACTTGAACCCCACGCAACGATGTCACCTCCAATATCAGTCACCGCATATGGTTCACCATCGAAAGGCACCTCGGTCCATTTAGTTCCTCCGTCGGATGAACGAAACACGCGGTTTTTGGTCCGTAATCCTCCAAGATCTGAACTGAAAGTCACCTCCAATAGCGCTACGCAGTCACCACCCTGCGAAACCACGGACTTCAGGGTTCCCGACTCCGAACTCAAGTCTGTCTCGGCCCACACTTCACCTTCAGTCGAAGCCCAAAAATGGCACGCCGCTCCATACCCGAACGTTTCACACGTTTCCACTAGCCAAACACCCGAAGAGGACACCGCTACACGAATCGGATGCTGCCCAAGAAGCTCCGGGTAGTCTCTTGGCTCCCAAATCACCCCATCGTTCGACGCCCAAAGCTGTGGTCCCATAACCGCCGACGAAAAAGTCAACGAACTCGGGTGAGAATCCCAATCCTCTGACATCTGGAACTCATACGGTGATCTGCCGCCGATTGCCAACCACAACCCATTCGAATACCCAATAGAAACCCCCGAAATACCACTACCGCCAGGAAAAGACGTCCCCACCAACGCATCAACATCAAACGACACCGGAACCGTGGTAGTAGTGGCATTCTCCAACAGGGTCACATCCGAGGCCGAATCACACCCCGCAACCGCAACGGCCAACACCACACCAACAATCCAGTTCTTCACGATCCGCCCCCCCACTATTCCGCGTCAGGGTTCCAGACGTAGACCACCGGTGAGTCGCCCGTCAAGGTGGCTGTCCCATAGAGGAACGCCCCGTCATACCAGACATCAGTTAGGAACGGGTCATACATATCGCGTCTCGCCCAGATCTCGTCACCATCCGACGTCATGGCCAACAGATAGGGTTCGCCTTCCTTCTCAACTAAAAGTCCAACGCCGTCTTGCCACCCACTCATCGTCGACAGATAAGTGGTATCCGGCGGAAGCTCGAACTCCACGTCACGTCCGGCCAGGTGCAAAGTCACAGACTCACCGTTGAGCTCCACGTTCTCATATAGCCAAGGATTTTCCCGCACCGCCCACTCCAAACCGTCAACGCTGAACGTATACAAATACCCCTCGAATTCTTCTTGCCCCTCCCAGATAGGGTCCGCTCTTATCCACCCGTCCCGATCGAAATACACGCTTCTCGCCTTCAGCGGTTCCACCTCAGCCTTCGTCCAGCGGAGACCGTCTTCGGAGACATACTTCTGCACCCATCCGTCCTCAATGGTCAAAGTGATAAGAACCCCATCCCTCTCCACAATCGAGATACTGGGGTCATACAAGACCTCCGAATCAGTAACTGGAACCTGGACGCCTTGCCACCTCTCGTCCTGGAGCATCCAGGTCTCTTCATCAACCCGTACAAACAAAGCCGACTCAGTGACATCGACATGCGCACCATCAGGAAACACAACCGGAGGATCGCTGACCGGGACCACCGACCCATCAGCAATCGCAAACAGCTTTCCTCCGCTAACGAAATACCTCTCACCACCCAAACCAGAAACCCTCTGCACCGAGTTCAGACTGGCCAACTCCTCCCACCCTCCCGGATAGTCCGGCCCCGAGAACACCATGGGATGATCCGAGACCAACCCGTGCGCATTCACACCAATAAGAGTCGAGCCATCCGAGGCAAATACGGTTTCGTTCCCAATCGGCGAAAACACCTGCTGGGAAGATCCATGGATCTCGAAAAGTGTCGATTGGTCGACCTCCGTCCACTCCCGTCCATCGGTCGAAATCCAATTCCTGTCATCAACTTCCTCCATCTGCATTGGATCAGACCCGCGTTGTGCCAACACAAAAGGACCCGCCACGTGTAGATCGGCGTCCCTTGGAAGATCGGGAGGGAAGACCCCCTCAACCCAAGAATCCAAATCTTGGGAAGTGAACCAATCCCTCACAAGACGCCCTTCCGAACCGGCCACAAGAACGAAAGAACCATCACCAGCCTCAGCGACTGAATAGACCGTTGTATCAGAACCCAGACCCTCGACAATCTCGGGACTCCATCCCGTCGAAAGACGCCACCGAGTCGGCTCCCCCAAGCTTGAGCCCCAGGCAATGATGTCAGAGTCTGTCGCCGTAACAGCATAAGGTCTTCCGTCTAGGGGAACCTCCGACCAGTTCACCCCTCCGTCAGAAGAGTGGAACACGCGGTTCGGATCCTCCGGACTCTCACCCTCGAAAAACATCGACGATCCAGACAAGACCACCAAACCCTCCCCAGCCGAAGCAAGAGCCTTCAAGCTCTCGACTTCTACAGTCGAGGCGACCTCCACCCAAACCACACCGTCATCCGACACCCAACGGCGGCAAGACGACCGATTTCTGTAGTCGTCACACGCCGCTGTAAGCCACACACCCGAAGAAGAGCCCACCAACTGCTCCAACCGACTAATCGGCAATTCCGCATACTCTTTTGGCTCCCAAATCACCCCATCGTTCGACGCCCAAAGTTCCCTACCTTCAGACGGCGAATTCCCGCCCAACGCCAACCACAACCCGTCCGAATACCCAATAGAAACCGCCGGAAAACCACTACCGCCAGGAAAAGACGTCCCCACCAACGCATCAACATCAAACGACACCGGAACCGTGGTAGTAGTGGCATTCTCCAACAGGGTCACATCCGAGGCCGAATCACACCCCGCAACCCCAACGGCCAAAACCAGCATCACAAGAAACCGCCTCATTACCAACCTCCTTCGAACCTGTCCGAGGATCCCAGGCGAAAAACATCATCGACAAATATCTGGTCCCAGAATTGGCTTGTTGAGCCGAATTCAACCTGTCAACGCTTCCCAATCAACCATAAACCACCCAAAGACCGACTGATGGCCTCTCCGGGAATGATTCCCAAAACTGATTCCGCCCCGGTCTGCCCGGTCTTGGAGCCATCATGCGCAGGTTCTCGGCGGCGACACGGTCCCAAAACTGATTCGGCCCCGGCCTCCCCGTTCTTGGGGGTTCTCACGGCAGGCAGCTTCAAGGCTCATATGAAGTCGGATCGAGGCCGGTGTCCGCAGCCGAGTCGGTTCAAGTTATCGACACCGGAGCCCCGGAAACCCCTCGCTCGGCCACCAGACCCGTGGGCTCGACTCCCGTATGGTCTCCTCGGTATCTCAACTCCTTCGAAGACCTTCGTCCGATCCGTCGGCCGAAAACAGAGGAGCCGCGGGGCTGCCATGCCAAGTTCCCCGCCTCCTACTTGGGAGAGGGGTCAGATTGAATCCGAAAACCGCCTCACCGCCTCATCCACTTCCTCACCAGAGATAGTCAAGGGAGGAGCGAATCGGACAGTGTCGGGCCGGACCGGATTCACGATCAGATGGTTGGTGAGAGCATTCCGGGCTATCTCAACGGCCCTTGCGTCCTCAAGCCCTACTCCCAGGAGCAGACCCCTACCACGGACCTCGGTTACACCTTCGATCTCAGAAAGAAGCGCCTTGAACTGGTTCGACCGTGCTTCCACATTCTTGAGAATCTCCCTCTCCTCGAACTCGTCAAGGACCGCCAGGGCGGCAGCGCAAACCACCGGCCCTCCTCCGAAAGTTGTCCCGTGATCACCGGGTTTGAAGACGTCAGCCACCTTCTCTTTGGCGAGAGCAGCGCCGATAGGGAGCCCGTTGGCTAAGGCCTTGGCCATTGTCGCAACATCCGGTTCGAATCCGAGAGGTTCCCAAGAGAACCAAGACCCGGTCCGTCCCATACCGCATTGAACGTCATCGACGATCATCAGCACCTCGCGCTCGTCGCACAGTTGCCGAACCGCCTGAAGGTATTCGGCGGAAACCGGTCTGACACCGCCCTCGGCCTGAACCGTCTCGACCAGGACCGCCGCTGTCTTTGAACTCACCGCGTTCCGCAGCGCATCGAGGTCTCCGACCGGCACCTGCGAAAACCCGGAAGGCAACGGTTGGAATACCGCCTGTTTGGCAGGTTGCCCGGTGGCAGCAAGAGTCGCGAGGGTTCTCCCGTGGAAGGAATCCACGAGAGACACCACCTCGAAACACTCAGGGCCCCGCTTGGTCTGACCCCACTTCCGGGCGAGTTTGATCGCGGCCTCATTGGCAGTCGCGCCATCATTGGCGAAAAACACCCGATCGAGCCCCGACAACCCAACTAGCCGTTCAGCCAGTTCGACCATCGGTTCGGTGCAGAAGAAGTTTGAGACATGGACGAGGGTCGAAGCCTGCCGCGCGATCGCTTCGGCCACCCGAGGATTGGCGTGTCCTACAGAGACCACCGAAATTCCCGAAAGGCAGTCGAGGTACCGAGTCCCATCCTCGGCCACCAGCCAAGAACCCTCTCCCGACACGAACGACACCGGAGACCGCGGGTAGACCCGAAACAGGACCTTTGATTCGCGTTCTTGAATGCTCATGCTCTCTCGTCTCCATCCTGCGTGATCATGGTCCCGACCCCTTCGCGGGTAAAGATCTCCAAAAGCACCGCGTGCTGGACACGACCGTCGAGAATGTGCGCCCTCACCACGCCCGAATCGATCGCTTCCGCCACCGACTCGAGTTTGGGGAGCATCCCTCCGGTGATCGACTTCAGAAGCTCGCGTAACCCCGACAAACCCAGCCGTCCGATCAGGGTCGACGGGTCGTCCTTGTCGGCGTAAACACCTTCAACGTCGGTGAGATAGACGAGTTTCTGGGCGCCAAGAGCCGACGCAATAGCCGCCGCGGCCAGGTCGCCGTTGGTGTTGTAGACCCCGGACACTTCTCCCCGAGCCACAGGCGCAATCACCGGGACCATCCCGTCTTCGAGGAGATTCCGAACCATATCCACGTTCACCCGGACCACCTCTCCAACGAACCCCAACCGGGTGTCTTTGGCCTTGGCGATAAGGAGACCGCCGTCGATCCCTGATATTCCTATAGCGGCCGCTCCGTGATCTCCAAGCATCCGAACGATGTCGGCGTTGATTTCGCCGATAAGGACTCTCTGGACCACTCTGATTGTCGCCTCGTCGGTTACCCGGTATCCCTCGATCCATTCCGGAGTGCTCCCCTCTTTCACCATCGCCTCAGAGATCTGAGGACCGCCACCGTGGACGATCACGGGATGAATCCCCACTGCGGCAAGAAGAGCGACGTCGCCCGCGAAACTCTCGCGGAGTTCCGGGTCCTCCATGGTCGAACCCCCGTATTTGATCACGATGATCTTTCCCCGGAACCTCTGGATATAGGGAAGTGCCTCCATGAGAATGCTCGCCTTCCCCATCGAATTGGCGATACGAGCCTTCACGGCATTGGGTTGTGTGTGGCCGGATGACATCAGGACCTCTCGGAGTTGAAGTGGACGTATTCGGGAGTGAGATCGGTGGTAACGACAGTGACCTGGCCGGGTCCGTCGCCCACCGAGATATCAACTGTGAAATCTCCTGTGAGGAGAGAGGCGACGGCTTCATCGTCGGCACCGGCGGCCGAACCATTCACGCACACGGGGATCCCCTCGAAAGAGACCGAGATTCTCGACTGATCAAGTTGGATTCCAGCAACGCCTAGAGCCCCGACAACCCGACCCCAGTTCGGGTCGCCCCCGTAGAAGGAACACCTGACAAGCGCCGAGTCGGCGACAGCCATACCCAGCGTCCGAGCATCGGCCGTACAGGCAGCCCCCGAGACGTTGATGTGGATCTTCTTGGTGGTCCCTTCAGCATCGGAAGCCATCTGTTCGACCAGATCTCGACACGCCTGTTCCAACCATTGAGAGAGTTGACCTTGATCGGGAGTTATCCCCGACAATCCCGAGGCCAAGGCGATCACGGTGTCGTTGGTCGATTGACACCCATCAACATTCAGGCAATTGAACGTCACGTCAACCGCGTCTTTCAGGGCTCTCTGAAGGGACTCAGCTTCGACCGCCAGGTCGGTGGTCAAGACACAGAGCATGGTGGCCATATTTGGGCGAATCATCCCAGCCCCCTTCACCATTCCTCCTATGAAAGCGCCTTCGAGATCAATAAGGACCTGCTTAGGCAGAGAATCGGTCGTCATGATCCCCCGGGCAGCATTCAGGCCTGAGCGTGGATCAGAATCGA
>CAYTVW010000095.1:0-6580 GCA_964441865.1 uncultured Acidimicrobiaceae bacterium | reverse complement strand
TTGGCGATCCCACGGAAATACTCAACGTGAGCTCCCTCGATTTGGGCAGTCCGCAGGCCGATCCACGGGAGATGGGTCGAAAGGTTATACCAGAGGCCTCGGTGCTCGACGTAGCGAGTCAAGGCGGATTCGTTTTCCAGGTGAAGTCCCTCATGACTCACGAAAAACGAGGCCCGATTCGATTCGTACATTGGCCGACCCGTGATTCCCTGGAAAAAGTCAAGGGAATCGGCGATGGAGTCGGTGATCGCCTTGTAGCGAGCCTCCAGCGGAGAATGCCCTACGAAACCCAAGTCCCAATACTCAGGATGGTGAAGATCGGCGAAGCCCCCCTCAACCATCGCTCGGACGAAGTTTAGTGTCAGTGCCGACCTCTTGTAGCCGCGCAGCAAGAGATTCGGATCGGGGCGTCTCGCTTCCTCGGCGAATTCGCAACGATTTACGTTGTCACCGCGAAAGCTTGGAAAAGTTGACCCGTCGCGCGTTTCCGTGTCGGCCGACCGCGGTTTCGCATATTGCCCGGCTATCCGGCCAACCCGGATCACCGGACGCTTTAGGCCGTGGACGAGGACCAGGCTCATCTGAAGGAGGATCTTCAGCTGGCTCGTAATTCGGTCGGGATTGCAGTCGCTGAAAGTCTCGGCGCAGTTGCCTCCATGCAGAAGGAAAGCCTCACCCTTCTGGGCTTCTCCAAGCCGCCGTTTCAGGTCATCGACTTCCCATGGAACCACCAACGGCGGGAGAGTGGCCAACTCGGAAAGAACCGCCGCCAAGGCATCCAAATCCGAATATTCGGGTTGTTGCAGAGCAGGTTTTGTTCTCCAGCTCTCCGGACTCCACTCCATCATCTCCCCAACCTTACATGCATCTCGGGCGGTCCCCTCGGTCCCCCCTCGGTCCCCCCTCGGTCCCCCCAGCTCCGCTGGGGGAAAAGTACCGCACGTCGGTCCCCCCGGCTCCGCTGGGGGGAAAGTACCGCAAGGGTTCGCTTCGCGAACCCGCAGGGGTAGGGGTTCTTACGTCGGTCCCCCCGGCTCCGCCGGGGGGAAAGTACCGCAAGGGTTCGCTTCGCGAACCCGCAGGGGTAGGGGGGCTTTCTTGGCCGGGGCTAGGGAGGCAAGCCTCCGGGGTCTTAACCCCCGTTACCTGCCGCCGACGGGTGAGACATGGCGCCAGTACTCGCTATCGCGGCCCCGACATTCGGGCGCCTTGTAGAGGTGCTCACCGCAGAGAAGCGGTCCCTCCGGCTTCTCTATGATCATTTGATCCGTCTTGGACTCCTCCTGGCCGCAGGCGAACACAGATTCATCGCCCGATCTCTAGATGAGGTCGCGGCCATCCGAGCCGACCTGGGAGCACTAGAGCTCGCTCGAGCAGCGATCTGTGACACTCTCGTCCCGTCGTCCAACGCGACCCTGATGGATGCCGTGGCATTCGCCCCCGACGATCTCGCTATGAGACTTCTGTCCGTCGGCGACGACCTCCAAGTCCTCTCCAACCTGATCACTCAAGAACAGGAACGATGCCAGGAAATCTCCAGGAGGAGAGAATCGTTGACGCGTACCGCTATACGCCGGATTGCAGAGTGGAATCCAGATCCGGATGAGCCCTCAGCGGCGTGATTTCAAACAGGGTCGGGGTTGGTGAGGCGCAAGCCGCCGATCGACACGTTGAGAGCCTCCGACCGAAGGTCGATTGACGCCACCGCCGCTTGATTCTCGGCCACCACTTGCTGATAAACCTCAGCTCGATGTACTGGGATGCTGTGATGCGCGTCGACTCCCAGTCTGATCTGGTTGCCACGAACCTCGAGGACAGTGACTACAACGTTGTCACCGACAACAATGGATTCGCCGGGCTTTCGTGTGAGAACAAGCATCAGCTAGACACGTTAATCGGAAGTAGCGCCCGGATCGGGAGATTCTGGTCGACCAGGAGTATCTGGCGACCTTGTCCAGTCTCCCTGTTGATCACGATCGGAGCCCTCAAGTTCATGTGAATCGGCCCTTGGTCCCCGTCGAAAGTCACCGGACACAACAACAGAGCCTCACCTGCAACCGACAATGCCAGTCCAGCGCGATCGGGTTCGCTCAACTCCGCCGAATAGTCGGGGAAGAATGACCAAGGCGAAGCCACAGCAACTGCCACCTCCGGGTCCTCCAAACTCCGCAGAACTCGGAACACCCCTCCTTCGGGGGTATCGCTCAATTCGAACTCGGTTAGGTGACAAAACCCAGGGATTCCGTCTTCAAATACCACTCTTTGAAACATTCGGCGAAAACACTAACGAAAAGTCAACCAAGAAACGCGTCCAATGATGGCTGGACACGTTTCGCCAGTGTGGCCCCAGCCATCCGATAGCAGCTCAGTTGCAGGTCGAGCTCGGCTGCGGCCTTGTCCAAGTCCACCCATTCCTGAGCTTTTTCAGTGTGTGGGGAGAATCGAGCTTTTTCTAGATACAGAACCTGAGGATCGCCCGAGGGTGCTCCGTCCCCCAATACCTCCCGAGCCGAATCAGCCCAATTCCGGATACGTTCGAAAGTGGGAGCCGGCTTCCCGCTCAGTCGGACAATCTCCAACAAGGCTTGGTCGATCTCCTGGACGAATGCGCTGAACTGTTCGCGCCGTCGGGCGAAAACCGTGGCATAGGGCTCCGGTGCCCATCCGGAAAGAAACTGATAGGTGACCTCCGCGGGAGACCTCGATATCGCCTCGGCCAGTCGAACGGTGGCCTGGGCGGTGTTGGTGGTGGCGTTCTCGACCAGGCCAAAGACCTCGTTGATTTCGGTGACCATTCGTGTCGCCAACCGCGTTTCACCCGCCGACAGTACGAGACGAGTCTCCACCAACTTGAAGACAAGCATCTCTATCTGCCGGTATTCAACGGCGAGAGTGTCAGCCAAGCTGGCCAACCGACGGCGCCATTCACATTCCATTACCTACCCGGTCGGCACCGAAGGGATAACGGTTAGTGGTCGAGGTAGAGATCAGATCCGGTTGATGCTTGTCTGATTGTCGGGGATTCGGTCAAGGAGACGTTCCACCGATTCGAGGACAACCCCCGCGGTATGAGTCGAGTTCAGAACCTCAACCCCCGCGATCCTGTAGATCCCTCCGGATTCTTCGCTGTTGCTGAGTACCGTCTCGAGCTGGTTGGTGACCCGAGACACCACCGTGTCAATAGCGCCCGGCTTCAAATCAGCGAGGACCGCCGCAAATGTCTGGGTATCCGTCCGACCCACCTCGTCCACGTCTCGGAGTCCGGCGGCGATCACTGCCGCCAGATGCTTCACTATCTCCCTGTCGCCCTCTTCCCGGACATTCAACGGCCGAAGACTCGGGAAACGAATAAGCAAGAGTCCATATATGTCTCCCCGCCGATTCATCCAACGGCGGCCACGTTCCATGGCCTCCAAAACTCCATTCCGGTTCAACAGAGCGGTGTCAAGATCGACTACCCCTACCACTTCTATGGTGAGGTAGAGCCTTTCGATCTCGCTTTCGGCTTCGACAACCCGACGTCTGAGTTCTTCCATCTCACTCACAACGCAAACGGTAATCGAGAGGATGCGGTTTTCGCGCCCACAGCGACGTTCCCGTCAAAGGCTTCGATACAGGCAACTCGGCTTGTCCAAGAACACTCCCCTATCGATGTGGACCTCCCCAACCGCATCCAGATCGAACGAGACGTTGTCTATCAGCCTTGTCTTCCCATTGCGAGCGGCCACCGCCAGGAAAGACGGCTGGTCAAGAACCTGGATCGGAGCGGCTTCCGATTGGGACGCCAACGACACGTATTCGACCTCCAAATCACCCATCCAAGATGCGGCGATCTCGGCCAGAGTCTTCCCGTCGCGCTCGCCGGCCTCGACCGCGTCAGCAGCTGCAAACAAACCGACGGAGATCCCCAATGCCTTCATCCGTTCTGCATGGGAGAGAAAAACGTTACGAGACGAGAGTGCAAGCCCGTCCGCCTCTCTCATGGTGGAGCATGGAACAACCCGAAGCGGGAAAGACAGATCCTCTGCCATCGCCAATATCACCGCAAGCTGTTGAGCGTCCTTCCGCCCGAAGAATGCCTCGTCCGGCCTGATGCCTGCGAAGAGTTTGGCGACCACGGTGGCAACTCCATCGAAGTGCCCCGGCCGGTTCGGCCCCTCCAGGTGATCTGAGACACCAGAGACCGAGACCTTTGCACGCAGAGATCTCGGATACATCTCTTTTACATCGGGTGCGAAGACGATATTGACCCCCACCTCCTCACACATCTCGGTGTCTCTTACGAGGTCACGCGGATACCTCTCAAGGTCGTTCGCGTCGTTGAACTGGATCGGATTGACAAAGATCGAGACCACGACAGTGTCACTGCTCTCTCGCGCCTGTTTCATCAGAGCCAGATGGCCTTCGTGGAAGAACCCCATTGTCGGGACCAATCCCACTTTCCCACGGCAGCGCGCGCGAACTCCGGCGAAGGTATCGACGACTTCCATCGTGATCGAGCCTACCCGACATCCGTGGCGAGGAGATCGTCAAAGGTCTCTCTTCGGACCACGAGTCTTGCCTCTCCGCCTCGAACGAACACGACGGCCGGCTTCAGGATCTTGTTGTAGTTGCTCCCCATCGATTGACCGTACGCTCCAGTCACCGGAGTCGAGATGATGTCTCCCACTCGAATATCAGATGGAACGAGACCTTCCCTCACCAAGATGTCTCCAGACTCGCAGTGTTTTCCGACCAACCTCACCTCGCGGTCCCTGTCGTGGAACACCGCTCGCGGGAGGAATGTCTCGTAACCGCTCCCGTATAGGACCGGACGTGGATTGTCGCTCATACCACCATCCACCGCGACATAGGTCCGGATTCCTGGGAGACGCTTGATGGTTCCGACCGTGTAGAGAGTCACCGCGGCATTCGCCACTATCGAACGCCCGGGTTCGACGCTGATCAGACCATCCACGCCAGCCGAAGAAACCGCATCTTTGAGGGTCTTCGCCCATTCCGCGATTGTCGGAGCTCGTTCTTCCTCGATGTAAGCCACGCCCAGGCCACCCCCAATGCAAATCTCTCCGAATTGGTATGGTCGGGAAAAGTCGGCAAGGACCTCGAACGCCCGGGCGAAAGCATCCACCCGGTACACCTGAGACCCGATATGAGCATGCACCCCTTGAAGGTCAATACCGGGGATCGAGGATGCACGCTCAACTGCAGCTACTGCGAGTTCCGTTGAGACAGTGAATCCGAACTTTGAGTCGTCCTCACCGGTGGAGATGTATTCGTGAGTATGTGCGGAGACACCTGGTGTGATCCTTAAGAGAACGGGGACCTTGTCATGTCGACTAGCGGTAAGCCTCTCTAGACGGTCAAGCTCATCGAAATTGTCGACTACAAGTCGCCCCACGCCGACTTCAAGAGCCATCTGAAGCTCGTCCTCAGATTTGTTGTTTCCATGGAATACCAAACGATCGGCCGGGACTCCCGCCGCCAAAGCTACCGACATCTCTCCACCGGTCGCGACGTCGAGGCGCATACCCTCTTCGTGAGCGAGCCGAGCCATTGCCCGACACAGGAAAGCCTTCGTCGCATATACCGCACCTTCCCCAAACTCCCGAACCGCTTCACGGCATCGCTCTCGCAGGTGATCTTCGTCGTAGACGAAGAGCGGAGTGCCGAATTCGGCTGCCAGGTCAAGAGTATCTACTCCCCCGACCATCAGATGACCCTCCGGCGACTCTTCGGCGGAATCGGGGAGGAGATGACGCGGCAATACAGACATAGCCGTCAATCGTAAACCCCTCGGACAGCCCGGAACCGCTCATTTTGGCAACGACACGATTAGGACCGGACTTTGTGTTCTTCGCTGACCCGAGACGCGATCGGGGCCGCCATCTGGCGGCCCCGACGGCCTGAATCATCTAGACAGTGGTCAAATCACCACTCTTCTTCTTCCGATTCTGCGATCTCACTCCACTGGGAATCAAGCTTCGCTCGCATATCGCGGTACCCGTCACGCCGCTTCCAAAACTTCGTCTTCCATACACGGAAGCGCCTCCGGGCCAATTCGGCCTCGGAATCGGCCTCTTCGTGATAACTCTGACTTCGGACCAGAGGGATCACTTCTTCTTCCATCTCTTCGGGATCCGCGATAGTGGCCAGCATCTGATGGGCGGCGTGGCGGACTTTCCGATGTTCGCGACGGCGCTCTTTCCTACTGGGACGTTCTTCGTATCCGGGGATGGCCTGGCGATTGACGCGTGCTCTGCGGGCCATGGAGCCTCCTTACACAGGTCGAGACTGGCTTGATTACCTGAGACGCCGAGGAGGATCACGGGCCTTCACAACTCTAACGTACCAAAGATCTCCCACTATTGGGGGTAATAAGCGAAATTTCATCCCGCCGAGAGACAGACTCGACATGCGATCCCTGTCGGCCACCCATCCCGACAAATAACCACAGCGTTCAGATCACCAAATAAAGGGGATGAACCGCCGAGGCACCCTTCTTCTGTACTGAAAATACTCAGGATTGGTCAACGCCAAAGATCGCTCTTCCATCTTCGCCTTGTAGTGGCTCAGGACCGCC
>CAYTVW010000094.1:0-6612 GCA_964441865.1 uncultured Acidimicrobiaceae bacterium | reverse complement strand
GTGGAATCGAACCAGGAACCTACACCCTGAGTGTCCTCACGACTTGGACAAAGGGCAGAGACTCGGGCGAGCTCGCTTCCACTCTCAGCGTTACGGTGACTGCCCCATAACCGTCCTGAATCAGTTCAGCCTCGGAGAGGCCCGGTATCACCGGGCCTCTCTTTTTGTCACACTCTTTCCCTATGTTGAGTCTCATGAAGAACCAATCGCAACACTCCAACTCACTTACCAGGCTTCTCGAAGAGGCGGGGATTTGTTTCACTGTTGTTTTCGATGGTGAAGCGATCGGATGCCCTGCCCACGGCGACACGCTCCTCGCGGCAGCTTGACGCCCTCTAGCCTGAAGCCGAATGGAAGAACTACGACTCTCTCCTCACGAATGGGATGCGGTGATAGCCCGGACCGATGGACCCCAGCTCGTTGTAGCTGGCCCCGGTGCAGGAAAAACCGAATTCCTCGTGAGGCGAGCGGCTCATCTCATCCGATCGGGACTGAGCGCAGAGTCGATCATCATCCTTGCGTTTTCCAGAGAAGGAGCGTTAAGGCTCCGTGACCGCGTTCTGAAGGCTGTCGGCCGCTCGGTTCAGTCGGTGTCTTCATCTACCTTCCACTCATTCGCCAGACGCCTGCTTGAGGCTTACTCGGGCGGACCCACCCCACAACTCCTTACCAGTTCCGAACAAGTCGCACTCGTAGCCGAACTCTTAACAGAGGATGATCCAAAAAGGTGGCCTCCCAGACTCAGGCCACTGCTTGGTTCTCCCACACTCGCCTCCGACACTGCTGACTTCATCCTGAGGAGCGCGGAGAGGTCGATCTCTCCCAATAGACTTGAAGAGCTGGCGACTAGACACCCAGACTGGCGTGCCCTTCCAGACCTGTATCGCCGTTACCTCGATCGGTCACGAGATCTGAATCGAATCGATTACGGAACACTCTTTGTCGAAGCCACCCGCCTCCTTGACAACCCGGAAATCGCCCAATCCATCTCCGAACAATTCCGATACGCTCTTGTCGACGAGTTTCAAGACACTTCGCCCGCTCAAGCCGACCTCTTGTCCCGGATGGCGCGCCGCAATCCCAACGTTACGGCCGCGGGTGACCCCTATCAGTCCATCTACTCGTTCCGTGGAGCGGAACTCCGGAATCTTGACGAGTTCCCTCGAAGGTTCGGTGAAAACTCGCTGAGAATCGTCCTCACAACCAGTTTCCGAGTCCCCCGGCAAATCCTCGATTCGGCCCTGGCTATTACCTCAGGAGCTGAGCTTCCAGGAGCCGCCGGGCCAATGGTCCCAGCAAATCATGGCGGAGTCATCGAGGCCTACTTGTTTGAACATCAGTCAGAAGAGTCCGATTGGATCGCCGACCAGATCGAACATGCCCACCTCATCGAACGGATGAATCTCAAAGACATCGCCGTCGTTGTCCGTTCGAAACAGAGACTCCTCACCGAACTATCTCGTTCACTTGAGAGGAGAGGCATCCCTCACAAGAAGCCAGACGCGCGGTTAGTCGATCACCAGGCGGTGCAGCTCGTCCTCGACTTGGCGAAGGCGGCCGCATGGAATAGCCGAGAACCCACTGAGGAGCACAACGAGGTTGCCCGAAGAATCCTCCTCGGTCCCCTGGTTTCCCTCACCGTTGGGAAAGAACGGGATCTGGCGCGTCGACGGATCTCCGATCACATCACCTGGTCAGAGGCAATCCGAAGGGAACTCCCGGAGCAATCAGACCTGGCCGATCTCCTCGAATCCCCGGAATGGGCTACGACTCTCCCGGCCGCCAACGGCTTCTGGTTCCTTTGGGAGCATCTCCCCCGGATCTGCGAAATTGTCGCCGAACCGGCCGCTTCGGACTTCAGGAATGCGTGGACGTCTTTCTCTCAGGCGCTCCGTCGACAACGAGAACGCGACCCCAGCGTGACCCTCTACCGATACTGGGAGGTTGCATCAACCGAGAGCTTCGAAGCCACACCTCTCTTTGATGTCGATGGCAGCACCGATACCCTCTTCTTGGGGACTCTGCACCAACTCAAAGGAAAGGAATTCGAGGTGGTGTTCATCGCCGACGCCACCGACGACCTATTCCCAGATCTCCGCCACGGAATCTCCCTTTTAGACCCGCACCTTCTCTCAACGGGAGTTTCGGCTACTCACAACACTTTTGTCAGATTCCGCCTTCAAGAAGAGACCCGATTCGCTTATACGGCTATGACTAGGGCAAGGAGCAGAGTGGTTTGGTCGGCCTCCCTGAACGGAGAGACCGGGACCGAGAGAATCCCCTCTCGGTTTCTGGTCGCGGCAGCTTCAATGGGAGACCGCGTCTCCGCCGAGGCTCCCCCGCCTTCGTCCGGCCCTCCGATTACCCCGCGGCAGGTTGAAGCCCTCCTTCGAAGGACTCTGGCAGACCCTACAAACGTTCCGGCCGAAAGACTCGCCGCGGCAACGGTCCTCGCCGAAGCACCCCAAAAGCATTGGGACCCCAACCATTTCGCAGGGCTCCGCCTCCCAGGACCGGATGAAGGAGTGATCACAGGTCGGCTCACACTCTCTCCGACTCGAGTCGAGAGATACCTGGAATGCCCGCGGCGTTATGTCTTCGAGCGGCAGCTCACTATCCAACAGCCCGATTCGTCATACCTTCAGTTCGGGAACATTGTCCACGCAGTACTCCAAGAAGCCGAGACGCGGTCCCTCAAACGAGGTTCCTCGCCGGTCTCCCTCCCCGAGATCCACTCAATCCTCGATAAACACTGGGAGACCGCCGATTTCGGATCAGCGCCTCTCAATGACGCCTGGTACCGGAAGGCGGAAGAGTGTCTTGACCGCCTAATCCGAGAATGGCCCGAAGACGCCACAAACCCGATCGCCGTCGAACACGACCTCGAACACACTATTGGAGGTGTTCAGTGGAGAGGGCGAGCCGACCGGATCGACTCACCGTCACCCGGCGAACTGCGGATCATCGACTACAAAACGTCTGCTCAGATCCCTTCCAAGCAGGAAGCGGCGAAGTCTCTCCAACTCGCCTTCTACCTACTCGCCGCCGCGGCCGATCCGCGTCTCGCTGAGAAAGGCCAACCGACAGGAGCCGAACTCTGGTATCCCCGCACCACCTACAAGGGGTTCCGAAGAAGCTTTGACATCTCGGAGCTGGTTCCCGTTCAAACTGAGATGGAGCATGCCACCAACAGGATCCAAGCAGAAGACTGGGCTCCGAGAGTCAATCCCAACTGCGCAAAGTGCCAAGTCCGAATTGTCTGTCCGCTCTGGCCAGAAGGACGGGAAGCGTTCATGTCATGACGGAATTTGTCCCTTCTCCGGAACAGAAAGCAGTCTTGGATCGTCCTCTCGAATCTTTTCGGATTGCCGCCGGGGCTGGAACCGGGAAAACCACCACTCTCGCCTACAGAGTCGTCGAACTGATTCAGAAACACGGAGTAGAACCAGAAAACGTGTTGGGAATCACTTTCACCAACAAGGCCGCTGAAGAGTTGGCGAACCGTGTCCGAAGCGTCCTCGACATGGGCCTCTCACGGGCAGTGGAGGTCTACACCTACCACGGATTCGCATCTTCGTTGTTGCATGAATTTGGCGCTCTCGTCGGTTTCGAAAGAGATTCGCGGCTCATAACACCGTCCCTCGCTCGAAGCCTCGTCCACAGTGTGATGCACCGCCTCGCCTACCAAAGCTTCGACATCTCCGCGCCCAGCTCTACAGAGACTGTTCTCCGGTTCGCATCCAATCTCGCCAATCATCTGGTCGACCCGGCGGAGATCGTCCCTCCCGACCCACCCGATGACGCATGGCTCCAGCGTCTAGAGCTCCTAAAAGTTGTCTCTGCTTTCCAGGAAGAAAAGCAACGTCTCGGGGTCTGCGATTTCAACGATCTCCTCGTCAAAGCCAACCGCCTCATAGACACACATACCGAATGTGCGACTTCGATCCGGGACCGATATCGAGTCGTTCTCCTCGACGAATACCAAGACACCGATCCTGCTCAAAGAGAACTACTGAGGAAACTCTTTGCAGGGGTCATTCCCGTCATGGCTGTCGGAGATCCCGATCAGACCATCTACGAATGGAGAGGCGCATCCCTCGACAATTTCGAACGATTCCCCGAGCATTTCGCTGAGAACGGTTCCCCTACGCCGACCCTCCCACTCACCCTCAACCGTCGTTCCGGACCCGAGATACTGGAGGTGGCGAATCGGGTCCGCGCCAAGATTGACGACACAATTCGACCACCGCTTGAGGCCGTGCCCACGGCCCCGCCCGCCCGAATCCGTGGAGCAAGATTCGGGACCGCCGCCGAAGAGGCTTCCTGGATCGCCTCCGACATCCTCGCCAAACACCAGCAGGGGATCGCGTGGTCGGACGTTGCCATCCTTTTCCGCAAGAACAAGAGCATGCCCATAATCCAAGAGGCCTTGGCTTCCCAAGGCATACCTTTCCAAGTCGCCAACCTTGGTGGCCTCCTCAACGTCCCGGAAGTCGCTGATCTTTTCGCATGGCTTCGGATCCTCGGCCGTCCTTCCGACTCGGCCGCCCTCGTACGGATACTCCTGGGGAGTCGTTTCCGCCTCGGCCTAGGCGATCTTGCTCCCCTCGCACAATGGGTTCGGACCCAAAACCGCCACAGGCCACAGGAAGCCGAAGACGAGGAGACCTTCGATTTTTCTCTCCTTGAGGCGATCGATCATCTAGGAGAATTCGATCTCCGCCCTTCGGCAAGGTCGGCCCTCCAGCAATTCCAGAACGAGTACCTGCGGATACTTGAGACTTCGCACGGGTCCAATCTTGGAGATCTCTGCAGAACGATCCTCGAAGTCACCGGTGCGTGGTCAGATGTCGACGCAATGACGCCCTCAGGAGCTTTGTCCGCCCGGCTCAACCTTCACCGGTTCCTCGATCTGGCCGGATCGTGGACTCCTCTTGAAGGGCACTCTTCCCTGTCGGTATTCCTCGAATACCTGGATGCATCGCAGGACGACCGAGCCGACGAGCTCGATGCGGCTTCCGTCTCAAGGTCTGATTCGGTGACACTTATCACCGTCCATCGTGCAAAAGGTCTGGAATGGGGCATCGTGTACATCCCAGCGCTTACCGAACGGACCTTTCCCTCAGCAGCCCGATCGTTGGAAGACCCCTACAAACGGCCGGATTGTCTTCCCCACGAGCTTCGTTTGGATGGGAGTTCTCTCCCCCAAATCACGGCTGACATGACCCCAGAGGACCGCAGAGAGCTTCTGCGGATCCCCCACATGGCCCAGGAATGGCGGATCGCTTACGTCGGCGTGACCCGCGCCCGACACGAGTTGGTTGCCACAACCGCATACTGGTACGGATCACCCGAACCGACCAAGACGCCGGCCAAGGCCTCCGAGCTGTTCGACACCATCGTCGATGGCCTGATTCTTGAACCCGATTGTCCCGAGCCTCCCCCAAGACCAGACAACCTTCAGAACAGCCAACTCACTAACACTCCCACCGACCCACTCTTCCCAACTAGATGGCCCCCGGTACTCAGACAAGCCCTGCAAGACCCGACTTATCCCGGGTCGATTGCCCTCAACATGGGAGGGGATGATGCTTACCATGCTCATGTGGACGACTTCCGTCGCACCCTATTCGAACTCCCCGAAACCCCTGATTCTGAGATAGAGGAACGGAGATCCGAGTCCGTCACTGGCCTCGTGACCTACGCCGCCTGCCCAAAGAAGTATTTCTGGTCACACGTCGACCCGCTTCCCCGCCGCCCCAACACTGCGGCTCTCAAAGGAGTCGAAGTCCACCGCAAGATTGAACTCCACGGACTCGGTATGGTCCCCCTCGACGAGCCCGAAGAAGAATCCTACGACCTCCCCGAGACTGAGACCGATACTGGAACCCAGCCCGGAGACACTGAGAAAGGGCCATTTCCCGACCCCTACCAGGTCTATTTGGAATCGAGGTTCGCTTCCGTGAAACCGAATAGGGTCGAAGCTCCTTTCGAACTCCTCTTGCCTAACGGGGTATGGGTTCGTGGGAGGATCGACGCCATCTACGGTCCCGACGGAGAGAACCGTTGGGAGATTGTCGACTTCAAGTCGGGCCGGATGAGACCTGTCCAACCTATTCAGTTGCAGGCTTACGCAGTGGCGGCCACCGAAATCGGGCTGGTTCCGGCAGACGCACCACTCTCAGTGACCTTTGCCTATCTGGGTGGTGGAGTAGCCGCCGAAATGACGCTGGAGTCTGACCCCGATTTCGTGGACCAATCTCGTCGAGAACTCACCCGAATCTCCGAAGCAATCCTCTCGGGGGAATTCCAGCCAACACCGGGGGATCAATGCAGATCATGCGACTTCCTCCGTTTCTGCGACGCCGGCATCCAACATTTAGAGAAGCCTTGATCAGGTCGTCCAACTAGAGCGGCTCTTCCCAAATGGGCGACGATATGAGGGTGCCAGGAGCGCCGGACCAGCCCTGTGAATTCCGAACGCATTCGGGGCCAAGCACGGGTGGTATCCCGGAGGTTTGCCTCACTGCCCCAGCAAGACAGCCCTCCTACCCCTGCGGGCTCGCAAAGCGCACCCCTGCGGTACTTTCCCCCCAGTCTGCGACTGGGCGG
>CAYTVW010000093.1:0-6669 GCA_964441865.1 uncultured Acidimicrobiaceae bacterium | reverse complement strand
TGACCTCGTCACCGCGCATGAACCCGTAGTGATCGTTGTATGCCTTGAAGTTGTCCAGATCACAGTGGCCAATCGCGAAAGGCGCCCCTTGCCCGATCCGGGTTTCTATCTCCGCTCCGATACGGAAGTTTCCCGGAAGTCCGGTGAGCGGCGAAGTGTCTCGAGCAGCTTTGGTTCTTCTCAAGACGGCTTTGACACGCGCTACCAGTTCGCCGACCTCGAAAGGCTTCGTGATGTAGTCGTCGGCTCCCGACTCGAGCCCTTGAACTCGGTCTTCCGTGAGACCACGCGCTGTCAACAACACAATCGGGACACCGGCTAACGATGCTTGAGTCCGCATCTTCCTCAGAGCGGAAAGACCGTCCATCTTCGGCATCATGATGTCAAGAAGCACGAGATCTGGAGGATTAGAAATCGCCTTCTCCAGTGCCTCAGCGCCGTCGGTGGCAGTCTCGACACTCAGACCTTCGAGTTCAAGATTGATCCGAACAACCTTCAAGATGTCTTCGTCGTCGTCTGCGACCAGAACTCGATCGCTCATTTCTCTTCGACCATATCCCTCAAAGCCATGATCGCCTCGGACGGAACAGGAGCCTTGAACACCGAAGTGCCGGCCACGAACACATTTGCTCCGGCGTCACGGGCCAACCGAATGTTCTCTACGCCCACTCCGCCATCCACTTCGATATCGGTATTCACCGAATGGCCCTCAACCCATTTCCGGACCGCTTCAACTTTTGACAAGACCTTGGGCATGAACGCCTGACCACCAAAACCCGGGTATACGGACATGACGACAATCAGCTCCATCCCCTCCAGAAAAGGCTCCACTGTCTCAAACTCGGTGTCGGGTGAGATTGCCAGCCCCGGTCTAATACCGAGCTGATGAGCCTCTCGCAGATGCTCGGACGGATCAATCCCCGCCTCGACGTGAACACTCACCAAATCGGCTCCCGCTTCTGCGAATCTTTCAAGGTATTCGAGCGGATTCGACGTCATGATGTGGCAATCGAACACCATCTGTGTGAGCGGACGAATCGCCGCTATCAACGGCATCCCAAACGTGAGATTCGGCACGAAATGGCCGTCCATCACATCCAGGTGGAGCCAGTCGGCATAGCCGTCGATCTGGGCGATCTCTCCAGCCAGATTCCCAAAGTCCGCTGACAACAATGAGGGCGCTATCCGGTATTTCACTATCCAGAGTCTAAGGGACCTCGCATGTCAATAGTGTTTCCTGTTCTGTTCCAGCACACCCGTTGAGTTCCGCGGTCAATACCTCGACATTCCCGTCCATTCCTCAGACATGATTCAGAGGTCAAGAACAGCCAGGAACATTCCATCTGTCGGCCCGAGATGTGGGGCCAGAAGCCACCCGTCACCTGAAGGACGTCCCGGGAGACCTTCAGGAGGATGTGCACCTAGGCCCGAAACTGCATCCCGAGTCTCCTCATTAGTCACAGTGCACACTGAATAGACCAGCCGTCCCCCTGGCCTTACCAATCCCAGACTCGCCTCAATCATCTGCCGCTGCAGGTTCGACAGTCGCTCAATCTCTGATGGCGTAACCCGATAGCGGATCTCTGGTCGTCGACGAAGCGTCCCTAGTCCTGAGCAAGGAGCATCCACCAACACCACATCGAACGTCCTATCTCTGAACGGAGGACACGAACCATCCCCGATGATCCAAGTCGCTTGTGGTATCCGCTTGGCTCCATCTCCGACACGTCGCCTGTGAACATCCATCGCCACGATCCGTTCGGCTCCCCCATCCATAAGTTGGAGAGTCTTGGTTCCCGGAGCGGCCGCAACGTCCAAGACTTCTAGACCCGCAAGATCACCACAAGCGTTCCCGACTGCAACCGATGCGGGATCCTGCACGACCAAACCTTCACCCAGTTCCCCACCCGCAAATAGGAATGCCCCCTGGATTCCCCCTACCGGGACTCCCTCTAACGGCGGTGTTCCTCCCGGTCTCACCCTCACTCCCACCTGGGGTGAACGTGCCGAGGCAACAAAGAACTTGGAGGCTTCCTCCTCGCCCCACGAACCGGCCAAATCGCTGTAAAGCCAGGCCGGTACCCCCAAGTCGTCCACCACATCTCCTGAATTCGAGAATATGCCAATCTCGCACAATCTTCGAGACACCGCGTTCACGAACCCGGCAGCCTTCGGTGAGATCCTCTTGGCCGCTCTCACGCCGGAATCGACCACCAGACCCGAATGAGCTCTCCCCGCCCCAGCGGACGCTCCCACAACCCTGAGAATGTCAAGAATCCTGGGATCGATAGACGAAACACTCCGATTGGCGCTTGCTTCGATTCGAGTGTCGATAGCTCCGGTATACCGAAGCACGGTGTAGACAAGCCCCTGAATCTCGGGTCCGTCGGGAGAATCTCTGCACACACTTCGGATGAGAACATTCGAATATGCCCCACCCCGCAACACGCGGTCGACCACGTGCGCCGAAGTGAGGACGACAGATGCGTTCACGTAACTGACCCGAACGCGCCCCGTCGACCTCGGGCCCAATCCACTCCGACCATCGCCCGCTTCCCAGAGGGCTGAACCTCGTTCAGAACCACCATCCCCGAACCGCATCCGCAGATCAAGCGATCGCCCATCACCGCCAGCTTCCCCTCTGGCAACGTCCCCATCGCGACCTCGGCCTTTAGGACCCTCAGTCTTCCTTCTCCGTATTCAAAATAGGCTCGCGGGTGCATGGCTCTCACCCTCCGTACAATGTTCACGGCAGTATCCGCCGGATCCAGTTTCTCTTCCGCTGCATCTACTTTCGGAGCGTAGGTCACACCTTCTTCTCTCTGTGGGACCGCCTCCACATTGCCAGCCAGATAGGCGTCGAGGTTCTCCGCCAGCAGACCTGCTCCCAGCTCGGCCAGTCGCGTTGTCAGATCGGGGGTTGTTTCTTCCGACCCTATCAGCGTCTTTTCAGAAGCGATCACCGGTCCGGTGTCCAGACCGGCATCCATCTCCATCAAGGAGACCCCTATCTCCCTATCTCCTGCGAGGAGTGCCCTCTGTACGGGCGCCGCTCCCCTCCAACGGGGAAGAAGCGAGAAATGAACGTTAAGGAACCCTCCTGGAGTTGAGGCCAGCATTGTCGGTGTCAGGATCATTCCGAAAGCTACGACAACCCCGAGATCGAAGTGCCCTTCCGAAAGGATCGCACCTAGTTCTTCCCGGCTCTCCGGTTGGGATACTGCAATCCCCAGACTCTCAGCAGCGGTCCTCACAGGAGGAGGTTGAGGAGCGCCAGACCTCCCTCGAGGCCGATTCGGCTGGGTGACTACCAGACCCACTCGGTCACCAAGGGCTTCAAGGGCCGGTACAGCAGCCCGCGGAGTCCCGAGAAAGACAATTCTGTCCACAGCTACTCAGACAGACCGAGAGCCCTATTCCGAATATCTCGAAGAGCGGCCTTTTTCACACGTGGTTCCAGTCGTTCCAATAGAAGGATCCCCTGCAAATGATCGTATTCGTGCTGAAGCACACGACCCATCAGCTCTGTCCCCGAATATTCAACAGGGTTACCGTCTAGATCGATACCACGAACATGCGAAAACCCGGGCCGCGTGATCGGCCAGAAATACCCGGGCACCGACAGGCACCCTTCCTCGTAGACGTATTCCCCTGATGTCTCAAGCATTTCAGGGTTGATGCACACCCGGACTCCCAAACCGTCTTGGGCATCGAAGATGAACACTGACCTGCTCACGCCTACTTGAGGAGCTGCCAACCCGACTCCCGGCGCTTCATACATTGTCTCGATCATGTCTTCAATGAGCTTTTCCACGCCAGCGTCGATCTTTTCAACTGGTGCTGTCTTCATCCGGAGAACGGGATTCCCAAAGGTGGTGATTGGTAGGACTGCCATGATGCCCACAACCTACCAGCCTCTCACATGGATTAAGCCGCTCGGGCCACTCACAGGTCTATCGGATCGGCGTCTACGCGCACAGTAAGCCCCTTTTCGCGTAATCTCCCGACGACCTGCCTAAGGCCGATTCGCGCTTCCGACAGATCATTCCCTTGGATCAACCACCGGGTCCCCTCTTCCGTCACAGCGGGACCAAGCACCATGTTCCCGGCACAGGCTTCTCCGATCACCGCGTTCACCTCTCCGACATCGAGAGCCCCCTTGACGGCGATAACAAGCAGCTCGCCTGCCGGCGGATACCCAAACTGAGACCGGAGACTGAGCTCGCCTTCCAGGAAAGACAACGGATCCCCTTGCCGAAGGGCCTCAATTGCCGGATGTTTCGGCTCGCTTGTCTGAACAATCATCCGCCGTCCTTTTCGGACTCTATTCGCCAACCGAGCGCCAATCCTCAATGCCTCTTCCGCCGCCCGATAGTCTCTCCCGAATACCAGTCCGTCAGCATCAACCATTACGATCAAATCCTGATACTCCAGCTCGGCAAGATCTCTCTCAGTACCGCAGGTCACCGACGAATCCGAAGGGTACGGACCTGCGGAGGAGACAACTCTCCGCAATTCTTCCACCACCCTCCCTACTCCAGAACCTAACGGTTCGAAACGAGTGCCTCCACATTCGACGCAAGGACCAGTCGGGGCTCCACAGCGAGGACATGAGTCAGCGATGTCAGGCGAAGAACCGCAGGTGGTGCATTTTCGCAGGTGCCTGCATCTCACACATCTCACCGCAGCCGCGTATCCCCGTCTGTGAGCGAAAACGAATACTCGTCCCTTTTCTCTCACGACCGCCCTAATCGCCTGTTTCGTCGTCTCGGCCAACATCCCCCTTTCTGTCCCGGTGTCGACTACCTCTACCAACCCCCAACTCCTTCCACCGTCTCTATGGATTCGCTCCGCCCACGCTATTGCCTCGACCGAAGGCGTGGGACCCGCAATCACCATTCGGAATCCTTCCCTCTCCCCACGATGAATCAACAAGTCTCTACCGTGAACGGTCGGAGTCTGACGATCCTTCATTGCTCTTCGACCGTCCTCGACGATCACCGCCGTTCTCAGTCTCGGGATCTTCCATCCGACGATCCTTGGAGTCCCGATCAAAACCGCCGGTGCTTTCTGACAACGCCGCCAGGCCTTAGTCACCTGTTCATTTGAATCCTGGGAACCGACCACCACCGGATCGAGACCCGCCGCTCTCAACGCCTCTCCGAAGCGGTCCGCTTCCACCTCGGTCGCTGCAACGACCATCGCGCTCCCTCCGACGCTTGCCGCTCCTCCCAAGATGTCAGTGAGCCCCTCGAACCGCGAGGTGATCCACACAACTCTCTGTCCCGGAGGAAGAGGGTCCGATCGATTCGGATACAAGGCTTCGGCAGATTCAGGTGCAACAGGAGGAACCTTTGGCGGAGCCGATCTCTCCAACATGACTGAGACCGGCGCAACATAGTGCTCCGCAGCCCACAGGAGAGTGTCGAGGAGGGCCTCATCGAAAACTGATCCTTTCCCTGACCGGGACGCCACTGGCTTAAGTCTCTCTGAAAGACTCGACCCGGTCTCTATCACAAAACCTTTCACTCTCCGTCCGGAAAGCGGCACACGGACAACCGCACCGATCTCCAGGTCCATTCCGTCGGGTATCGAGTACCAGAAACCGTTGTCGACTGAGAAAGTCGGTATAGAAGGGACCACCCTCACCGCGGGTGTCTCGGACATGGTCAGAATTGTGATGCCAAATCGGCCGCTGCACCAGTCTCTTCCCATGGGAAGCCGGGCCGACCGAAGTGTCCATAGGCGGCCGTTTCCCGGAAGATTGGACGCCGCAATCCAAGCCTCTCGATTATCGCCGCCGGCCTGAAATCGAAGTATTCAGAAATCACGGCTTCAAGATCTCGATCGTCTACTTCTCCCGTACCGAACGTGTTGACAAGGATCGAGAACGGTCTGGCTTGACCGATAGCGTAAGCCAGCTGAAGCTCACATCGAGCGGCCAATCCTGCCGCGACCACGTTCTTGGCTGCGTGTCTCGCCGCGTAAGCAGCTGATCTGTCGACCTTCGTGGAATCCTTTCCGCTGAAGGCTCCGCCGCCATGACGAGCGTATCCACCATAAGTATCAACGATGATCTTCCTGCCAGTCAGCCCCGTATCCCCTGCAGGCCCGCCCACAACAAACTGTCCCGAAGGATTCACCAAAAGGTCCACTTCGTCTTGATCCATCCACTCGGTGAGAATCGGCTTAACAACCACCGCCGACAGATCCGACTCCAATCTCTGCTGGTCTATCCCCTCAGCATGTTGGGCACTGATCAGAATGGTCGAGACACTCTTCGGTTCTTGCCCTTCGTAGGCAACCGACACCTGAGTTTTTCCATCAGGACGCAGATAAGGTAACTCACAAACTCGTCTGACTAGTGCCAGTCTCTCAGCAAGCCTATGAGCAAGTTGTATCGGGAGCGGCATCAACTCCTCGGTCTCATCACAGGCAAACCCGAACATCAAGCCTTGGTCGCCAGCTCCCAGGTCGTCGAAGCTGTCAGACGCGATCCCTTTTCGCTTCTCCAGGGAATTCGAGACTCCGCTTGAGATGTCACCACTCTGGTCATGCATGAGGACCGTAAGGTCGAAGGTTTCTGCGTCGAAACCAGGATCCAGACCGTCGCGATACCCGATTTCTGCCACTGCTTCACGCACAAACCGGGTTATATCTTCATCTGAA
>CAYTVW010000092.1:0-6674 GCA_964441865.1 uncultured Acidimicrobiaceae bacterium | reverse complement strand
TCAAAGGAAGATGAATGATCCGTCCCGCCTCATCAGGTTTCGTCCCACCAGGTTCAGCATCTGAACCACCCGGCTCGTCACCTGGATTGGTGCCTGGAGGTAGGGAAGGCCCAACAGAGCCGAACGCGGCCGCGATCTCGGATTCGATCTCGACCATATACCCTTCCCAGAAGCCCTCCCATATCCGACCGCGATAGACGGTGACCGGAACCACAGTCGGCTCCAACCCGAACTCGGCAAGCATCTGAAACATGAGATCCCGCCCGTCGAGGTCGGAATATACCTCATACATCTCGATCTTGAGATCAGGGTATTTCTCGCTGATTTCCCCCAGCCAAACCTTCTCCTGGGCACACACCGGACAGGTCTCACCGTAGAAGAGGACCAGG
Organism: uncultured Acidimicrobiaceae bacterium; assembly: GCA_964441865.1. Taxonomy (GTDB): domain Bacteria; phylum Actinomycetota; class Acidimicrobiia; order Spongiisociales; family ZC4RG35; genus CAYTVW01. The sequence continues at coordinate 6,285 of CAYTVW010000092.1, read as the reverse complement.
ACATCGTCCGGTGGAATATCGGCTGCGCTAACCGAGGCGATCGGAAGCGCCATCGTTGCTAGAAGCGCCAGAACCGAAATCGAAAAAGTCTTCTTCATAAGTCTCTTGAATTTCTACCGAGCCAAGTCTCCCACGCTCACCGAGGACAACGCTAGGCCCGAAAGTCCCAAGGCGATTCGAGAAGACTCGGCAAACCTCATCCGCTTGAACGGCGCATTCTACCGGTCCCAAGAACTCGACCAGACCAACTGTGCCGGACTCGCCAGAACCTGCAAGACTCTCGATCATGTCCTGGCCAGATCCCCCAACCCGCGCTGAGGTCCAAATGGTCACGCGGGCTCTGGTGGAGTCAGCTAAGGACCCGATGCTTCCGTCACCAGCCTCAAGGAGCCTTGTAGAAGCGGACCTGGTGGAAGCTGCCTCGGTGTCCTCTATCGCACAAGGAATTGGATCAGCCTTCCATGAGACTCTCGAACGAACCGGGATCAGAGCTCCAGCCTTTCTCGGAGCCCACAGAACCCTGGTGGCTGCCAGACGTGTATCCATCGCCTCAGCGATAATGAGAATCTCTGCAACCCTCGATTCGCGAGGCACTTCTTGGGTTTCTTTCGGCGGCCCAGTGATAGCCCTAGCCCATCGCCATCCGCTCCTTCGAAACACTGACGACCCCTCTGTCCTGGTGGCGGGGACTGATCTCCGATCGACTCTCGCCTCGATCGAGTCGGCGGGAGGGTTTTCGATTAACCGGAACTGGGATTCCTATCTCTCTCACGGAGTAGGTGTCCTGCCCGTACAGGTGGAAACGGTTGTAGTGAACCTCCACTGGTCGCTCATTGATCTGGCTCGCGACCGGAAACGCATCCACTTCGACACAAGGGGTGTGCTTGAGCGCTCACGGAGAATCAAATTCAACGACCTCGAGATCCCCTCCTTCGAGACGAACGATCAACTAGTCCAACTTTGTCTGAAAGAAGGCCTTGCCTCGGCAACCCGAATCGGTCCATTGAGAGACATTCATGAAGCGGTGTCGACTAGTCCTCCGGATTGGATGCAACTCACTGAGAGGATCAAGGACTGCGGGGCCGCCTCCATGATCGCCCACGTCCTCGACCGCTCACGACAGACTTTCAATACGCCAGTGCCAGATGAATTCCTGCGCCAATGGCTCTCAAAGAGGCGTTTGGAGAGACGCCGTCGTCAGGACTCCCGGCCGGGGGATTCGCTCCGTTCGATTTATCAGGGCTCCTCGGTGTCTACCACCAGAGACAACCTCTCGGCTATGTGCCATGCCAGAGCCCGCCGAACGATTAGTGGGCTTCTCAAGAGATTCGGGCCACCCACCGCGTGGGACCCGACCGACGAATCAGGTGTCTTCTACTGGAACCACGACGCAGGAGGAGACGAGGCTCGAGACTCCTACCTGGACTTCGCTTTCAGGGAGGGTTAGGAAAGAATCAGAGAGCCTTGCCAGGAGTCACCAATCGATAGGCCCGACCGTCGAAACATCCACCTCCGCGAGTCCCCCTGAACCCTGGAAGAAACCGTCTTTCCGGGGATCCCGGCCTCAGATCGTGACTGCCTTCTCTTCACGGAGATCAACGACAACCGATATACCAGGACGCTCGTAGACAGCTTCAATAGCTGGAGGTTGATAAACCGACTCGATTGCCGGTCGCGCATACGAGGACACGACACCCGAACGACGATGCATAGATTCAATAGCAGGTCTTTGGTACTCCAACAGAAGCCTCCTGAGCAAACCTTCCCGTAGCCAACAAGGCTATGTTCAGTCTGCCAGGGGTCAAAGCTCCCTAGGGGGCTATATCTTTCGCTCACGTTAGCGCTAGTCCCCAGTCAGAATCTGGGATACGAGCTTGCTGAACCAGGGATCCGAAAGAGACGACTAAACCCGCTCAGCCAGACCGCGATGAAAAAGATCGTCCAGGAAGATTTCGATATCGGCTTCGAGCTGATCCCGGGAAACGCCCGAGAATCGCTCGATCAGGGTATCCGCAAGCATCGACGCGTCTTTGGCCGTCCCCAACTCAATCCAAATCATTGAACCCACCGGATTCAAGGTGAACATTGTCGATCCCTTGGCGTCAAGGATCACCACCTTGTCTCCGGAAAGCTCATGCGAGACGCCGGTTGCCCGTCCATACATCATGGCAGCTCCTATCGGTTCAATGGTGAACGAGCCTGAGGATAGAGGATCAAATGCAAAATGGAACAGATCTCCGGACCTGTTTTCCTCAAGCGGTGTTCCAATCTCGCCTCTACCCTGTGGTCATGAGCGGGAGCATTGACCACCTTACGGCCGGAATGGAGATCATCTACGACGGCAACAAGACCACAACCGTATCCACGGAACTGGCATCAGCGTTTCGTCTGGGAGATCGACTTATCGTATTGCAGGACTCAGGCGACCTACTCCACATCCCCCAAAACGATTGGGACATCGCGGCAGAGGCTGTCGGGATGGCCTACGAAGCCTTCATCCGGCTCGGGAAAGTCTCAGATGACCAAATCTCCGATTTCTACGAGAGTTTCGCGGTCCGCCTTGAGAACGACGGCTCCTTCGCGCCAATCGCCGCCGCCAACAGGGAGGACGTCGAAAAGGCTCGGGCAAAAGGTCGGTCGACTACTCGCCTCTTGCTCTCAGACAAGATGCGTTCTGAGATGGTCGAAGGTCTCCGTCTTTGGAAGACGACTTCCAGTATCCGAAGAATGACGGTCGACACCGTTGCACACGACGGTTGGTCGGTGAGCCAGAAGAAGGCGGGACTCGGAGTGGTCGGTTTCGTCTTCGAGGGTCGCCCCAACGTCTTCGCCGACGCCACGGGAGTCCTGCGGTCAGGGAATACGGTCGTCTTCAGAATCGGATCAGACGCGTTAGGGACGGCACGGGCAATATCTGAGTATGCCCTTAGGCCCGCTCTCGACGACGGCGGTCTGCCTGAGGGATCCGTCTCTTTGGTCGAATCGGAATCTAGAGCCGCCGGATGGGCAATGTTCGCCGACAAGCGTCTAGCTCTCGCCGTCGCGAGAGGATCAGGAGAAGCGGTCCGCCAATTGGGCTCGGTGGCGCTCCAATCTGGTAATGCTGTGAGTCTCCACGGGACTGGTGGAGCATGGATGATGGTCTCGGAATCGGCTGACCCTTCGAGACTCGAGAAGGCAGTGTTCCACTCCCTTGATCGCAAGGTATGCAACACCTTGAACACGGTGATTGTGACCACTTCGGCCGCCCCGACGATGATACCCGTGGTCTTGGCTGCTCTAGAGAAGGCGGCTCGGCGTCGAGAAAGTGAACCAAAGCTTCACTTCACCGAACAAGCCCGGCAATTCATCCCGGCTTCGTGGTTCAAACCGACATTGATATCTCGCGCATCCGGGTCGGTGACCGAACCCAAGGCAGAGGTTATTGACCGCGAGTCTCTTGGCCAGGAATGGGAATGGGAAAACAGTCCCGAGATAACCCTCTCCATCGTCTCCGATATCGAAGAGGCGGTCGTCGAATTCAACCGCCTCAGTCCACGTTTCGTGGTCTCATTTATTTCCGAAGATCAGAAGGAACAGGACCTCTTCTTCGACGTGGTTGACAGCCCATTCGTCGGGAACGGATTCACTAGATGGGTCGATGGACAGTACGCTTTGGGACTGCCGGAGCTTGGGTTGTCCAATTGGCAAAACGGAAGACTGCTTGGCAGAGGCGGAATCCTCTCAGGTTCTTCCGTTTTCACGGTACGATCAAGAGTGACACAGATTGATCCAGACATAGGCAGGTAGGACGCGAAATGCTGGACTCAAGGTCTGAAGAAAACTGCCGACATGGAACACTGAGAGCCAGATCGGCGTTGTGAGAGGAAGAAACCTTGAGCCGCCTAGGCCAGGAGAAGAGAATGACCGAGACAGTTGAAGTCACATCACAGACAGTGCTCATCGACCAGTTCCTCGAGAAGCATTCCGCCGGTCTACCCGGGCATATTGTGGACTTCGCTCTCGACCTTCGGTCTGTGATCGCGGAACTTGAAGAAGCCCTGGCCGAATACCGTTATCCAGCGGGAGTCTGAGCAACCTCAATCGAGGTTGCCAAGCGAGTCGGCCCCAAGGGACAACACCCTTCTACTCGTTGATCACCAGCTCGGCGATTTGAACAGCATTCAATGCTGCCCCTTTTCGAAGGTTGTCTCCAACAACCCAGAGACTTATCCCACCAGGTGTTCCGATCGTCTCGCGAATTCGTCCGGCCAAGACGTCATCTTGTCCGGCACTATCGAGAGGCGTTGGGACCTTCTCGGTCCAAACCTGTAGCCCCGGGGCCTCAGTCAACACTTCGATGGCTTCGTTCTTGTCGATTCCGCGCTCGAAGAACATGGTGGCGGCAATCCCGTGTCCCACCAAGACCGGGACACGAACACAGGTAGGTTCCACCTTTACTCCAGGAGCTCCCAGAATCTTCCGAGTCTCATTGACCAGTTTCCACTCCTCGTCGGTGTACCCCTGGTCAGTCTCGGAACCAGCCAACGGAAGAACGTTGAATCCAATAGGACGCGCGTAAACCTCGGCTCCCGGATCCACCCAACCGCCCTTTTCCAATGCTTCAGGATTCCCCCGAAGGAGGTCGACCTGGCCGAGGAGCTCGTTGATTCCCTTAAGTCCACTCCCCGAAACCGACTGATAAGAAGTGCAGGTCATCGACTTGAGCCCGGCCGCTCGATGAAGCGGGCCCGCGGCCATCATCAAAGCCATCGTCGTACAGTTCGGGTTCGCGATTACACCCGCTCTTCTCCTCCGAACGTCAGAGTCGTTGACTTGAGCGACCACCAGTGGAACATCAGCGTCCATCCTGAAAGCCGACGAGTTGTCGACCACTACCACCCCGGCTTGGGAGAACAAGGGAGCGTATTCCCGAGATCGGGCGGCTCCAGCCGAAAATAAGGCAATATCGATTCCCGAAGGGTCTGCTTGGGACAAATCCTCGACCACGACATCACCCCATTTTGTCGGCAGGGTTGTCCCAGCAGTCCTCTCTGAAGCCATGAGCCTGAGTTCCCCGACAGGGAAATCTCGTTCCTCCAGAATCGAAATCATGGTCCGACCGACCGCGCCGGTGGCGCCGACCACCGCGACTTTCACATTCACGATCCCTCCTCAGTCACCATTGCGTCGTGAAGCGACCTCACTGCGTCCGCGACTTTGTCTTGCCTAACAACACACGAAATCCGGATAGTGGATGTGGGAATCATCTCGATGTTGATTCCAACATCAGCCAAAGTCCGGAACACCTTGGCCGCGACTCCGGGATGAGACTTCATCCCTGCACCGACAACACTCACCTTCCCAACCTGGTCGTCTACGTCGACCTTCCCCGCACCCAACTCCTTGGCGAGATCGTTCGCAATCGTCCGGGCCTTCTCGGCCACCGACATGGGAGTGGTAAACGAGACGTCCGTGGTGCCGTCTTGAGCCACGTTCTGAACAATCATGTCAACATTCACATCTGCCTCGGCCAGTTTCTCGAACAGAATGGCCGCGATGCCGGGACGGTCAGGCATACCGCGAACGGTGAGTTTTGCCTCAGAGATGTCGTGAGCTATCCCACTGACAATTGCCTTTTCCATGGTGATCTCCTTCACCCAGGTACCCGGGTTGTCATTAAACGAAGAACGGACGTGAATCGGAATACGGAACCTTCGTCCGAATTCAACAGAACGGCTCATCAAAACGCCGGCCCCGGAAGCAGAGAGCTCGAGCATCTCCTCAAAGGTGATTTCGGCCAGTTTCCCCGCTTTCGGGACTATTCGAGGGTCGGCCGTGTAGACACCGTCAACATCGGTGTAGATCTCACACAACTCGCCCCCAAGAGCCGCAGCCAAGGCAACCGCAGTGGCATCAGACCCCCCGCGCCCGATGGTCGTGACCTCTTTGGTCCCGGGATCGACTCCCTGAAAGCCAGCGATTATCACTACCTTCCCACTGTCGAGAGCCTCTCGCACGCGCTCTCCTCGGATTTCCCGGATCTTGGCGACTCCGTGAGATCCCTCAGTAAGAATCCCCGCCTGTGAACCAGTGAATGAGACAGCTTCGACGCCGCGGTCGATAATCGCCATCGCCAGCAAGGCCATGGAGATCCTCTCGCCAGCGGTGAGGAGCATGTCCATCTCCCGAGCCCTGGGTTCGGTAGCGACGCTCGCAGCCAACGACGTCAGATCGTCGGTCGTGTCGCCCATCGCTGAGACCACCGCCACAACCTGATTCCCAGCCTCTCGGGTAGCGATGATC
>CAYTVW010000091.1:4664-6702 GCA_964441865.1 uncultured Acidimicrobiaceae bacterium | reverse complement strand
CGAGATGGCAGCAAGGGCCAGGATGTCTTGTTCAGTTGCGATAGTCATGGAACTCGGCGAAAACCCCAAAAGCCGCAGGAGTCCGCGACTGACCCAGATGAAGAACCGAGCCGGGTATCGGATGAGTACTCCTAGCCACCAAATCGTGGGTGCGACAGCCATGGCGAAGCGATCGGGGTGATTTGCCGCCAAGGTTTTCGGGGTGATTTCCCCTATGACCAGTATCAGGGAGGTGAGGGCAACCGTGGAGATCCAAGGGCCCCACGCTTCCGCTCCTTGTGGGCTTGTGATCTCCGATAGGAAATCCACTGTCAGGACGGTGCCGATGGAGGCAGCGAGGATATTCACGAAGTTATTGGCGACGAGAAGCACTCCCAGGGTTCGGTCGTATTCCTGGACGAGTTCGGCTAGCTTCTCACCACGCGTCCCCTTTTTGGCCAGTTGGTGGACTCGTTCCTTCGGTGTTGCGACTATCGCGGTCTCCGATCCAGAAAAGAAGCCGGAAGCCAGAATGCAGGCGACCAAGATCGCTACCAACGCAATCTCGAAGCCAGTCATCTCAGGGGCCTTTCAAAGCGTCGCCGCGAGTGAGGAAAAGATGTTCCGAAGCTGCTGAGCCGTGAAAGGCTTCTGCAGGACCCCATCAGCTCCTGCTTGTTTGGCGAGGTAACGGTCGGCTGATCTGTCAACGAGAAGGAAAACCGGGATTCTCGCCAATTCTCCGGTGTAGGCGGCCGCGGCGAGTTCCCTAACCACCGCTGCTCCTCCCATATTCCCTATCTGCATGTCAGCCATCACCAGGTCAAAATCGGTTTGTTGGGCGGCTTCAACGACACGTCTTGGGTCACTGCACATCCACAGTTCTACTTCGGTGTCGCTGACAGCGGTGGCAAGGTTGCCGGCCACCCAGTCGTCATCGGCGACCACGAGAATTTTCGCCATGAAGAAACGATAGCTCGACCCGAGCGGTGACCGCTAGAGCCGTATCGACTATTCGGTCTATCTGGTGGGAATAGCCATGACACACGAAGAAGGCCCGGTTCCCGCTGATGGTTCGAGTATCCCGTCCCGGACATGAGAATGGCGACCGACATGATCCGTTTGGATGGTGAAGCCATGTGAGACACCATTCCTCATCAAACGACACAACGTGAAGTTGTCTTGGCGCACTTGTGTCGGCCGGTTTGACGGTTCTGGTCGGATCTGACGCAACCTCAAGAGGCGCGGTAAAAACGCGGATCAGCTGCTGGTGGCGTCAATGATTAGGCCAAAGGGTGAGGGGTCAGTGGACGCCGCTGAAGAACAGCTCTTTTCGGTCCGCCTCGGTCATTCCCCCCCAAATTCCGAACTGTTCGCGAATCGAGAGCGCATATTCCCTGCATTCGTACTGCGATGGGCAGACTTGACAAATGGCCTTGGCTCTCATTTCGCGTCGTTCGCGTTCTTCTTTACGCTCAAACGTGTTGGGTGGGAAGAAGAGATGAGCGTGGTTCCCTCTGCACAACGCTCGGATCTGCCAGTCGGAAGACTGAGTCACAGAACCTTCCTCTCGCTAGGTGTCGGGTGCGATGAACCTAGATTAGCGGTTCCCAATACGCCAGGGAAAATTTTCCAGATAGAGAGTCTTTTTTCGCGAACTAGCTACTTGGCCGGTCGCGTGGGAGGAGAAGCGAGGTCAAAATAGCACGAGAGCTCCTGGGGGAAGTTGGAGCTCTCGTGAGACGGGATCGTGAGGGGGACCAGATCCCGCAAGCGGCAAAAGCCACCGAATTGTCGGAGTTTTTTGGGACTCCGTCTCAAACCGCACACCTGCCGCATTAGCGATGGAACCTAGGCCCGCGAACAGGTTCCAATCCGGCTGCGATTCTCTGCCTTAAGGCACGTTCGGAGCTAATTGTCGGTTCGCCCCGGCCGATCCTCCAGTTTGTTTATTCTGCGCACGAATTGACTAGTCACTAATTGCAGATGATTGGGATAATCTGGGATGCCGATCGGGCCAGGAAGGATTCAGAGACGGGATCACGGGTCTTTGGCAGAC
>CAYTVW010000091.1:0-4654 GCA_964441865.1 uncultured Acidimicrobiaceae bacterium | reverse complement strand
CCGAGGGTTACCCCGAGACGTCGAGCTGCCTCAATCCAAGGGTGGTCGAACGGGACGGACTTCCGATTCCCGGCAACTAGATCTAGAGGAACGGGGGTAGCCACGCCGTTGTGTGAACCGATCATGACGCCCGAGGATCCCTCCTCGACGGCATCGGACACCGCAGTCCCCAAATTCGTAGCCAGAAGCCGGTCTTCCGACGAAGGTGCACCGCCCCGTTGAACGTGGCCGAGGATGGTGACCCTGGCTTCGAGGCCGGTGAGTTCCTCTAGTCTCGTCGCCAACTCTTCGGTCGACCGCATCCGGATGCCATCGGGATTGACGGTGGCGTCGGTATCGTGTGACACCGCCCCTTCGGCTACCGCCACGATAGAGAAATTCGAGCCTGCATCTCGTCTCGCCAGGATCGATTCTGCGACGGTATGTGTGGCGAAGGGGACCTCCGGGATGAGAATGGCATCGGCTCCTCCCGCCAGCCCTGATCCCAGAGTAAGCCACCCTGTGTTGTGACCCATGACTTCCACAACCATGATCCGGTGATGAGAGTGAGCCGTTGAATGAAGACGGTCGATTGCCTCAGTTGCGATGCCAACCGCCGTGTCGAAGCCGAGGGTCACATCGGTTCCGTATACGTCGTTGTCTATCGTCTTGGGAAGACCGATTACTGGAATCCCGGATTCCTGAAGCTTGGCAGCGTTCTTCATCGTGCCCCCACCCCCCAAGCAGACGAGGGCTTTAAGGCCGTGTCGTTCCACCACATCGGCTATGAGAGGTCGGGCGTCGACCGGCTCGCCATCACCGAAATCCACCTTTGTGACCTTCACCCTCGAGGTTCCGAGGATTGTTCCGCCTTTTGTGAGGATCCCCGATAACGCATCGCCGTCCAAGGAGACGTGTCGGTCCTGGATCAACCCTGAGAATCCATCGGTGAAGCCAATAACGCTCATGCCATGACGTCGCTGCGCGGCTTTCCCAACAGCTCGAATGGCAGCGTTGAGGCCCGGTGAATCGCCGCCCGCGGTGAGGATTCCGATTGTCCTTGCCATGACCAAAGGATAAACCCGTGGGCAGGGTTGCCGTTCGGTACTACTTCATTCTTCTCGGGATAGCGTCTTCGTAGAGCTTCCTGGCTTCGGTGACTGGTATCGAGAACGGTGAGTGACCATTGGATTCGATCGATTCACCTCCGAACAAGCCGATCCTTTTCGCGGGAATCCCGTGGCGATCGGTGATCTCTTGCAGCATCTGCGATTTCCCTGGTTCGATGGCCGCGAGAAAGCGATGGGGTGCCTCACTGAAAAGAGTCCGCCAGTCGGAGTGTTCTAAAGTGATGCCGACATTGGATGCCATGCACATCTCTGTCACCGCGATGATCAAACCCCCATCGGAGATGTCGTGGAGCGAGGGAGAGATCTCGCTGGCGACGATGTCGATGGCCGTAGATACTGCGGCACGAGCTAAATCCGGTGAAGGCTCGGTGGGCTTCCCGGAAAGGCGTTTGTGGATGACTTGTGCGAAGCGAGACGCAACGAGGTCGGTAGCACCGTCGGGGCCGATCAGCCACAACTCCATCCCTTGTTGGATTCGGTCCAGACGCGGCGGATTGGATGGCGCGGGTTCCGCCAAACCGACGAGCCCGACAATCGGAGTCGGGTGAATGTCAGTTCCGTCTGTTTCGTTATAGAACGAGACATTTCCTCCCACCACGGGTATACCCAGTTCTTCACAAGCAACTGAGATCCCCTCGATGGTTTGCTGGGCCTGCCACATCACTTCAGGCTTTTCTGGGTTTCCAAAGTTGAGGTTGTCCACGACCGCCATTGGGTGTGCTCCAACCATTGCGACATTCAACGCCGCTTCGTAAACCAGACGCGACGAACCGGCTAGCGGATCCAGATAACAGAGGGGGCCATTTCCATCGGTCGAGACCGCCAATGCCTTCTCGGTGTCCTTGATTCGAAGCAGGGTTCCGTCGTTCCCCGGTCCTACAACGGTGTTGAGGAAGAGCATGTGATCGTATTGCTCAAAAACCCACCGCGGAGATGCGATCGATGGATCATCGAGGAGGGTTCGTAACACTTCCCCAAAATCTTCTGGCTCAGCGAACTCGGCGTTATCCGACCAGAGGGCGTCCAGCCATTCGGGACGCGCAATCGGACGGCGGTAAATGGGGGCATCTTCCGACAGTGAGGCGGCCGGAAGCTCCACAACCAGTTCGTCGTCGTGCCAAACCCGCAAGACACCGCCGGTTTTCACAGTGCCGACAACCGCGGCGTCGATTTCCCACTTGGAGGCGACCGAGAGGACCTCGTCCACCTTGGAGGGGTCGACGAAAGCCATCATTCTCTCCTGGGACTCCGACATCAACATCTCGGCAGGAGTCATCCCCGTCTCTCGCACGTGGACCTTCGATAAGTCGAAATCCATCCCCATCCCGGCTCGGGCGGCCGGTTCAGAAGTCGCGCAAGAAAGTCCCGCGGCTCCCAAGTCTTGGACACCCACCACGAGACCCTTCTGGTACAGCTCAAGACAGGCCTCAATCAGCTTCTTCTCTTCGAACGGATCGCCGACTTGGACTGACGGCCTTTTCGCCCCGGCGGCTTCATCGAACGACGCGGATGCCAGAACCGAGGCGCCACCTATCCCATCACGACCGGTGGCATTCCCCAACAAGACAGCAATCGTCCCATCGGTCCCGGCGGTTCCCAGAACCAATTGATCCTTTTTCAGAATTCCCAAGCACATCACGTTGACGAGAGGATTCCCCGAATAGCATTCATCGAACGCGAGTTCTCCGCCCACTGTTGGGACGCCGACCGCGTTCCCATAACCAGCTATACCGGCAACGACCCCACTCAACAGGTAGCGGTTGATGGGCTGGTCTAGCGGGCCAAATCGGATCTGGTCCCATAGTGCTATCGGGCGGGCCCCCATGGTGAAGACATCTCTCAGGATTCCACCCGCTCCGGTGGCTGCTCCCTGATGCGGCTCAACAAAACTTGGATGGTTGTGGGATTCAATTCGGAAGGCGGCCAGCCAATCGTCGCCAAGATCGATCACTCCAGCATTCTCCCCAGGACCAACCACAACGTATGGGGCCTTGGAGGGGAAACGTCCGAGGAGAGATCGGGATGACTTGTATGAACAGTGTTCCGACCACATAACTGAATACATGGCCAGTTCAGCCGGGCGGGGGTCGCGGCCAAGGATGCTCTGGACCGACTCGAATTCTTCGTCTGTCATCCCGAGGAGGCGATGCATCTGTGTATCAGACACGGGCCACCTCCATCGACGCGACGAAGCCTTCGAGGAGCCGGAGACCGTCGGTTGATCCCAGAATGGACTCTGAAGCTCTCTCAGGGTGGGGCATTATCCCGACAACATTTCCTTCGGCATTGGCGATTGCCGCAGCATCATTTTGAGACCCATTGGGGTTGTCGACGTATCGGACCACGACTCTCCCAGTGCCCTTCGGGTCGACGTAGTTCCCCTCGTAAGAGTTCAAGGGTATCTGGAGGCGGTCCCCGACCCGGCATGAGCGAGTCAGAATCGAGTTGGTGTCAACTACCTCAAGTTCAACAGTCCGGCAAATGAACTTCAATCCTCGATTAGCGATGAGAGCTCCCGGGAGGAGTCCAGCCTCACACAGGATCTGGAATCCGTTGCAGATCCCTAGCACGGGTGTTCCGTCAAAAGCCATCTCCGTGACGGATGCCATTGCTGGCGAGAAGCGGGCGATCGCACCAGTACGGAGATAGTCGCCGTGAGCGAAGCCTCCGGGGAGCAGGACGCCATCGAATTCGAAGATCTCTGTGTCCCTGTGCCAAACCAACTCGGGTTCTGCTCCCAGAGAACTCAGGGCTCGGGCCGCGTCGAATTCGCAATTCGAGCCCGGGAAAACAATCACTGCTACCTTCATTCGACGACCACTTCGAAGTCCTCCAAGACCGGATTGGCTAGGAGCTGTTGGCACATTGCCTCGACCTCGGTCTGGATCTCTTCGCGGTCGGTCCCCGTGATGTCGAGGTGGATCGTTCGGTCGATCCTGACACGCCTGACCGAGTCATACCCGAGGTCGGCGAGAGCTCTCGCGACAGTAGTCCCCTGGGGATCGGAGATCTCGGGTCGTCGGGTTATGTGAACGGTTACTTTCATGCTCCAACATCCTTTAGGTACTGGTCGAAACTCTCACCGGTGATTCTCTCGAAGGCCTCTATATACCTGGATCGGGTCCCCGTCACCACGCTTTCAGGGAGTGTGGGAGCTGGTGGAACGTGATCCCAACCAGATTCATCCAGAAAATCTCGGACATACTGCTTGTCGAAACTAGGAACGTCTACCCCGATTTGGTAATCCTCTGCTCCCCAGTAGCGGGATGAGTCGGGGGTCAGGACTTCGTCGGCAAGAACCAATTCGTCGTTGATCATCCCGAATTCGAACTTGGTGTCAACGAGGATCATTCCCCGCGCCTCTGCGATCGAAGAAGCCTGCTGAAAGACCGAGATTGATGCATCGCGCACTCTTTCGTACACTTCGTCACCTACGAGGTGCCGTGCTTCTGATTCGGTCAGGTTGAGATCGTGCCCGGCCTCTGCCTTCGTCGAAGGGGTGAAGATTGGGGAATCGAGTTTGGAGCCTTTGGTCAAGCCGGGGG
>CAYTVW010000090.1:0-6764 GCA_964441865.1 uncultured Acidimicrobiaceae bacterium | reverse complement strand
CCCCATACCAAGAAACCAAGCAAACTCCCGCCGGTTCCACAGATCCACGACATAGCCTCGGACACGTCGCCAACGACCACTGACTTGAAGACTTCCGGAAGACATGAGAGAGTGATGCTAGTGGTTCATATGAACCGGTCGACCGAAGCAACGAGGCAGCCACGGATCATGATCGAATAGCCTGGAAATCCGAATTCCAGGCCTCCAGCAACGTCAACTCCTCCGGTCCCACCAATTCCAGCGCCACGAGGCGGTCATAGCAACTCATGAGGTTGTCTCCCAATGCGGCCAATCCCGGCGCTAGTTCGAGGGATTCCAACTCCCTAGCGATCAGGGAGTTGTTTAGATAGCCAGGAACCTCTTCCTCGAAATCCCGCATCAAATCGTGGTCGTTTCTCTCCTGCCAAACAGTCGGGCTGTGGAACAACACCGACCAACCGTTTTCCCAGGCAATCCGTTGAGCCACGAAGCCTCTCCAGATGTCGGTCATACGAAAAGAACAATGGAATGGTAAGTACATGAGCGGAAAAGCATCGGGGAACCACGTCGTGTTTTGGCTGTTGAACGGACACCAGGACCCCGCGCCCAAACCAACTCTCAAGTCCCTCTCGAAGCTGAGAGGCAACGATCCGACCAGACGGTAGATGGCATCGACGTCAGGATCCACATCGGCTAAACCCTGCTGAATCGGGCAATCGATGTACGCCAGATCTGTTGCCAATTCGGGGACCGGCTTCCGCACCTCCGAAAGCGGCAACCCACGCGGCCAGACAGCCGCATCGGTGAAGTAGCGATACACGTTCACCCAGCCGGCACCAGCGACTGATCGAGCATACTGTTTTCTATCCCTTGGACCGAAGAACTCCGGCCTCGGCAAGTTGTCGTCATCGGTTTCGATCAGATAGGGAACGGCTTGCCGAGCAGCAAGGAGGTATCCCACGTTCTTGCGAGCGTAATGACGGACCGGGGCCAACTCTCCCAGCCGGAATCCCAGATCCCGTTGAGCCTGCACCGAGTAGAAGGTGGCACCGGGCAGTTGGTAGTCACTAGGACTCTTGCTATCGCCGATCACCACTATCTCAAAACGCGCTCGATCCGATCCCTCGGCCAACGCGACCATGGTCGCTGTCGGGCCGAAAATCGATGTCACCACCAGGACCGGTCTTGTCACTTCTTGATCCTGAGTTCGCCGCGCACCCGCATCTTGAACAGCCGTATCAGGTGCGAAAAGGCATCGTTGATCACGGCCGCGTTGACGCTTGGCGACGCCGCCCGGTAGTGAATTGGGACTTCGGTGATCTCCCATTGGTGCGCGTAAACCTTCATCTCGGTTTGAAAGAAGTGCCCTCTTGATTGGATACCCCTGGCAAGTATGCCTTCGAGGACCTCTCTTCGAAAGAGTTGGTAGCCAGATGTCATATCCGACAGCTTCGTTCCCAAGAGGCGGTTGGTCAGGAAGGTGCCTCCCTTGCTCACAACTCGACGTTTAAGGGGGACATCCTCTATCTCCGAGCCCCGCATGAACCGAGACCCGAGAACGCAATCAGCACCAGCGTTGGCAGCAGGCACGAAACGCTCCAAATCGGTTGGCTGATGCGAGAACCCCCCGTCGATCTCCAAAATCCAATCGAACCCGGCGCTGATGGCTGCCCGGTATCCCACCATATAGGCGTCCACCACCGAACGGTTCTCCGGAGCCCAAACGATGTTCACGCGCTCGTTGTTTGAATACCTTTCCCGCAGCAGATCAACAGTTCCGTCCGTGCAAACCTTGTCGAACACCACGAAATGGGTCATGGTCTTGAGACCACGGGTGACACGTGCAACCGCCTCCAAGAAGTCGATTGCAGTCTGGCGTTCGTTGGCCATCGGAGTTACGACCGCCAGCGATCCTTGCATCAGTTCCAAGAACTCCCCTTCCAAGCGCCCATCCCGAGCCGCACGAAGCTGATCATCGACCCGATTCCGCGCTGTTTCCCAAAAACCATCTGTATGCGTCTGCGATTCCGTCGGACAAGCCAATCTTCGCTCGCCAACCCAACTCGCTCAAACGCGAAACATCGAGAAGCTTACGAGGGGTTCCGTCGGGCATTGACGTGTCGAACACGAACTCGCCCTTCCACCCGACAACGTCGGCGATCAGTGCCGCCAACTCCCCGATCTCCACATCCTCCCCGCATCCCACATTGAGATGCTCCTCGCCACTGTAGTTCCGCAAGGCGAAGATGGTGGCGTCGGCAAGATCGTCGGCGTGAAGGAACTCGCGTCTGGGTTTGCCGGTTCCCCAGATCGGCACCTGAGAGGTACCGTCGACCTTGGCCTGATGGATCTTCCTCATCAGAGCTGGAAATACATGCGAGGTTTCCAGATCGTAGTTGTCGTTGGGTCCGTAAAGATTAGTCGGCATCAGCGAGATGGCATCGAAACCATATTGTCTGCGGTACATCTTCCCCAACTCGAGAGCCGCAATCTTGGCTATGGCATAGCCCTCGTTGGTCTCCTCCAAAGGACCAGTTAAGAGGTATTCCTCACGGATCGGTTGCGGAGACTCGCGCGGATAAATACACGAAGAGCCCAGCAGCACCGCTTTCGAGGCTCCCGATTTCCTCACCGCCTCCACCGCGTTGGCAGCGATCATCAAGTTGTCATACAGGAACTCCGCTTGAGCGGATCGGTTGGCATGGATTCCACCCACTTTGGCGGCAGCGAGGATCAAAACGTCTGGCTTGCAAGTTACAGCGAACTCTTCGGTATCCGCCTGCCGCCGGAGGTCGAGATCGGCTGACGACGCAGTTATCAGCTCTGCTATCGGCTCGGAAGCGAGACGTCGCACTAGCGCCGAACCAACCATACCGGTATGGCCCGCCACCCAGACTCTCTTCCCTTCTAGATCGAACGTCACGTCTCGATCCTAGCTTCGGGAGAAAAGGCGGCAACCCGTTCCCTGGCCCCATCCAGAGTGATGCCCTCAAGAGCCAAATCGGCTTCGACCATCTCGGCACAAAGCTCACGAAGCGACACAGTCGGCTCCCAACCGAGCTGCGCCTTCGCCTTCGAAGGGTCCGACAACAAGTACTCGACCTCAGTGGGACGGAAATACTTGGCATCTATCTTCACGAATCGCTGCCAATCAAGCCCAACATGTCCAAAAGCCGCAGCCACGAAATCCCGCACTGAAGCGGATTCGCCGGTTCCGATCACATAATCATCCGGAGTGTCTTGCTGCAGAATCATCCACATGGCCCGCACGTAGTCTCGAGCGTGGCCCCAATCTCGTTTCGCGTCGAGATTCCCCAAGAACAGTGAATCGTCGAGGCCAGCGACGATTCGAGCCACCGCCCTGGTGGTCTTGCGGGTAACGAACGTCGGGCCGCGCCGGGGTGATTCGTGGTTGAAAAGGATGCCGTTGGAAGTGAACATCCCGTACGCCTCTCTGCAGTTGACGGTCACCCAGTGGGCGTACAACTTGGCTGCCGCATACGGCGATCTAGGCCTGAACTCGGTGGTTTCGCTTTGCGGCGGCGGGGAACTGCCGAACATCTCAGAGGTTCCGGCCTGGTAGAACCGAGTCTCGACTTCAGCCTCGCGGATCGCCTCCAACAGTCGCACCGTACCAACCCCGTCGACGTTACCGGTGTAGGCCGGCTGCTGAAAGGAGACCGCCACATGCGATTGGGCGGCCAGGTTGTAGATCTCATCGGGCTTCACAGTACGAATCAGTCGGGCAACCTGTGACCCATCCGTAAGGTCACCGAAATGCAGGAACAAACGCGGATTCGGTTTGTGCGGATCCTCATAGATGTGGTCGATTCGTTGCGTATTGAACTGCGACGCCCGACGAACAATCCCGTGAACGTGGTAATCCTTTTCCAACAAGAGCTCGGCGAGGTACGAACCATCCTGCCCGTTGATACCTGTTATCAGAGCGGTCTTCGACACATGTCTCCTTCCACGAACAGAAGCGCTCCCACTGATGGACGTCGGAGGCGCTTTTCCATCATAGACCGACCCATTCGTGGAACCGCCGACCCGCACAATGGAAGCTGCAATCGCGCTCCCCTATTGTTGGCCCGATGCGCAGAGCGATAGATAACGTGCCTACCAAGACGGGAAACACCACCATCAACCAAACCCTGAGAACGTTCTGGATCATTGCCGTCGTCACTGTCGGAATCATCCTGAGGTTGAGACACGTTCTGGTTGACGCTCTTTGGCACGACGAAATCTTCACGCTGGAAGTTGTCACGTCGAGTTGGCCAACCTTCCGAGAATTCGTGTTCACCGGAACAGACATTCATCCTCCGTTCTACTACCTGTTCCTTCGCGTCCTCGCAGCATTTCTCCCAGGAACGGACCCCGAATCGGCCCTTCGAATTCTCAATATCGGGTCTTTCGCCATCTATGTATTCGGTTTCAGGATTTGGGGTATGGCGACTTCCCGATGGAGCGCCCCGCTGGTGGCGCTCACGGCAATCGCCGTTTCCCCGGGACTCGCCTACCTTGGTGCGGAGCTCCGCATGTATTCGCTTGCTCCCGCCTTGGTCTTCCTCATCTTGACTATGTTGATCGCCTGGGAGGCCCTGCCCGCGGCTCGAGGTCGCGGCCGAGCAATTGCTATGGGGTTGATTGCCGCCTCGGCTGCCCTTTCCCACTATTTCGCCGCGATCATGGTTTTGGCGCTGGCCGTGGGATGGTGGATCGTCTTCAGGAAAAAGATCGCCAAAGCTTCCGTGGCTATCGGCGCGGGCGTCGCAGCATCCCTGGTTGCCTTCTCCCCCGTAGTAGCCAAACACCTGTCCCACGGATTGGGATACAACCGAACCGTGATGGACAGTGTCGGTTTCGTGTACTGGACAGTTGGACTGGCCGGCGTCGCCGCTCTCCTGGCCGGCGTATGGAACCAAACTACCTCAGAGCGATCCCAGTCGCCGACGGCCCGGGCGCTGCTCTTGACAATCGGAGGCGTGCTCACGCTAGCGATGCTGAGTCTCTGGTTCAGAGATTCCAATATTCTGACCTTCGGATCCGCCTCCATCCTGGCCCCATTGATCATCGTTCTCGGTGCGGTGAGATCCCGCGGTTCAACGCGGCTCCTGGCGTTCATTGCAGGTTTCGCCGCGTTGAGCACGGTCGTGGCCTGGCAGGCGATGGCCCAGCCCACCACATTTGAACCGAATCGAATCTCCACCGTGAAAGCCCTCGCCGACTACCTGGATATCGACCCCGAGTTTTCGACCGATTCCGGTTCCAGACTGATTGTCATTCACGCTGATAGCAACGTGGCAAACACCTATTTCGAAGCCCACCTTCCCGACCGTATAGAACGCGCCACCGTGCTGACCTTCGACGCATGGGGTGCACACCCCCCGGATCTGTTGCAGCCAGTGTTTCAGTCTTTGTCACCCAATCAAACCGTATTCTTGGTCACGCGCATCCAACGCAGCCTCCAATGGATACCACCCGACTATCACCACGTTTTGATCTCGCCAGCCGTATACCGAATACTGCCAAACGATCCTTGAGCTTCTACAAAGCCAGTCCGCCGACCGCGGATTTATCTCTCTCCACTGACAAGCGTCCGCGGGCGGAGTGCTCGCGAGTTTCGACCCAGATACCTGCTCGGAGCCACTTGAACCGTCCGAAGCCCTGATCGGAACGGAATAGCGTCTACGCATGCACCGTCGCAACTGACGTGGCTTCAGGAGTTGGTTGAACCTCAGTCTCTTTGGTATTGGCGACGTAACCGTCATCAGAGCCGCGGTGCCGAAAACGCTTGCCGAACATTCTGAGGAGCTTTCCCACACTCCCGAGATCGAGTCTCTTCATCCCAGAGCCGAACCCCTTGACTCGCTGCTCCCCGACGAAACCCGCGGATCTCTGAGGCCGACCCTGACCCCGTAGTCCTACTACATAAGGTCAAAGGGGCGATGCACTTTGTTGCTCCCTAGCGCCGACTATCACCTGCCCGCAATCGTGCCATTCCTGACACAAGCGCCGTTGACAAAAACATCGGATCGGTGGCGATGAAAGATTGAAGTAGACAAGGACTCGTGATCGACCAGGCCAATTCTCTGGGCATCCGCAGCATTGGCGAAGTGGAGACCGCCCAGGATTTTTCAGAAACGGACACCCCGACATCCGACTGCCGAGCACACACCCCAACGTCTCTTCGAGGCAACACTTGAAGAGTTTCGCTGCTCTCAAAGGACAACAATATGAACTCGTGGGAGACTCGGATAGAACGGCTTTGGCGCGCTCCCGCATCCAGGCCAATCCAACCTTTGTTGACGATCAACCTCGATTTCACCTGCGGAGTCTGGAGCGCCGCTCGGTCCAACTGGCTAGTTACTGCATCGGAGAACCGTCGACTAGCAGGCGTCCCGTACACACTTGCCGTACATCCCGGTGAGCGCCCTCCACCTGCAATCGATCTCATAATCACTGTCTCCGTCAACCGAGTCCGGCCGCGTTGCACAATCCTCGTGGACCGGTTCAGGACTGTGCCGTCTGAGGCGATGGACACGGTATAAGCTTCGCCGAACACGGCCTCATGGCGAAACGGCCCCCACCTTCTCTGATCCGCAAGTTCCTCTCGAAATCACCACTTCTTCCGAAAGATTTGGCCGCGGCCATTTCGGCCTTCCCTCAACACATCAAAGCGGAGACCGTGGAACGCTTCTTCCGACGGCAGGTTGACATGGGCTACAGCCCGAGAGAACTCCGGTCGCACGACTGACTGCCAAGACGTCCCCTGCGTAGGCCCC
>CAYTVW010000089.1:0-6790 GCA_964441865.1 uncultured Acidimicrobiaceae bacterium | reverse complement strand
CCGATAGGGAATTACGCTCTCACCCTTCTCCCTTCCCTATTCCCAGTGATAGACCTTCCGCGTCCGGGTGGCGTCTACCCCATCGGGACGACAACTTTTGTGATCACGGATCCCGAACGGCCCGAGACTCTGGCGCCAAGTTCGGAAGGCGGGACGGAGGCGCCGATGGGATTGAGGCGTCTTGTTGTACAGGCCTGGTATCCGGCGGAGGTTCCCAAAGGGAGCCAACCTCAGGTCTGGAATCCCGACTGGGATCTTCTTGGGCCGGCTGTAGCGCGATGGGCGCATGTTCCTGGTTTCCTGATCAGCCACCTGGGAGATGTCCCTTCACACTCTTATCCCCATGCAGTCCCAATGAGCGGGAGATTTCCAGTGATTATCTACTCGCATGGTTGGGCTGGATTCAGAACCGCGGCCCTCGACCAGATCGAATCGATGGCTAGTCGCGGGTATATGGTTCTCTCGATTGACCATCCATACGCTGCCATGGCGATCCGATTCCCCGACTCGGGGGAGATCATCCATATGAACCCAGACGCTATGCCCAAGAAGAGCGACTTGAGCGGCGAGGCCTACAGCGAAGCGATTTGGGAACTGGAACGGGTCTTCGTTGATGACGTGAAACTCGTGATGAACGAACTCGACCTGGGCGCCGAGGGCCAATTCGCTCGGATATCGAACAGTTATTTCGCTGAGTCATACGGTTTGATTGGCCACGGATCAGGCGCTGCCGCGGTCCTTTGGAACTGTTTCAACGACGACAGGTGCGCGGCGGTGGTCTGCCTCGATACCTGGACCGAGGCGATCCTTGATCGAATAGTCTCTCGAGATCTGAAGAAGCCGGCGTTGTTCTTCCGTTCCGGTACTGAGTTAGGAAGCGACAGTGATCAGCGTTTGGAGGGCGTCATATACAGGGCTCAGAACGATGTGTGGTCGGCGACGGTGCAACAAGCCAAGACTGCCGACTTCATGATGGCTCCACTTCTCACGCCTTTGACTCGGCGGTTTGGGCATTCAGGTGGGGTCGACCCTCGCGAACTGAACCTGGTTCTGAACCGTCTCGTCGACGCGTTCTTTGACCGTACCGTCTTGGAGATGGACGACGTCGTGCTTGGGAGTGTTCAGATCCCTGAACTGGAAGTGGTTCACTACCCACCCCCAGAGTGAATCGTTCTCCTCGGTCTATGTCCAGGGGCTGGGCTTTGAGATGTGATGTTTCTTCAAAGACGCCGTTGGTGGAGCCCTAAGGCAAGGATCTTTCCTTAAGCGACTGCGTTTCTTTGAGGATGGCGTCGATGGCTGACCCCAGAGACAATGCCGTCGATTCATGGAGAATTGCGTCTGCGACAATTCCGTCCGGGTCCACGATGTAGATCGTGGGGACTCCCTGGACGCCGAAGGCGATTGCGGCGCTTGATCCGGGGTCGGATGCATACGTGATGGAATCACTCCAACCGAAATCATCAAGGAAGTCGATCACAGATTCCATCGAGTCGTGATAAGGAATCGCAAGAAATCCGACGTCCAATTGGGAAAAAGTCTCGGCGACCGCCTGGATTGAAGGTTGTTGGCGATGGCACCTCTCGCACCACGAACCGAAGAAACTCACCACGAGGACACGACCCTTGAAATCCGATGTGGAGACGAAAGAGGCGCGGGAGGAATCCGGCTCCAACTTGAGAAGGGCGAGTTCTGGCACGGGCCGACCGAGGAGAGGCGACGGGGTCTGGGCTGGATCCGTCCCGAATCGAGTAACGAAGGCAGCCAGAAGTACCAAGAAAGACCCGATTACGGCCGCAGACCCGAATCTGGTTACTGTCACCGACTTCATCCGCATCCTCTCTTCTGGGAGACTTCTTCTAGGTCAGCCGTTACGAGTTCACGGGTCGCAGGATCCAGATCGTCGCGATTGAGGAGAGACTCGAAGAGACCAGCGGCTCGGTCGAAATCGCCGAGACCGCACCACACCAAGCGTCCTTGCATGTAGAGGGCATCGATTGAGTCTGGCATCAGCTGAAGGGACCGGTCGAGGAGGGCCAATGCCGGTTCCGGTTCGCCGCTCCCAACCCAGACGATCCAGGCGAGTCGTGTCAGCGACACCGCAGAGATGTCGGTCGGAGCGTCTGAGCGGATGATCCGATCGTAATGATCGAACGCGAGGTCGAGGCGGCCCTCGTTGAATCGTCGCTCGGCTACGACGAACCTGATCCGCGACAACTCATCCGCTATTTGAGCGGGCGTTTCTGAGATGAGGTCATACTGCAGGAGGATCGCCTCGAGTGTCTCTGGGGAGAGAGAGTCGAGGGTCATGGAATCCGGGACTTGGGAGTCGGCGGCACTCTGGCTCGTCTGAATCTGGTATGAGACTGCTGCTGCGAAGAGAGAAAGGACTATTGCGCACAAGGCGATCCTCCAAATAGTCCTCTTGCGGACTCTCGGACCAGGCACATCGGTGGCTTCGAGTCTGTTCAGCTTTTCTCTGGCGGATTCGAGGTCTGACTGATATCTCCGGCGGAGATCAGATCCGGCATCCGAGGAGATCTCTCCCGACGCGATCTGGGATTCGAGTTCGGTGAGGTCGCGTTGAACGGCGAGGATGTCGGACTTGAGACTTCGCCTGAAACAGTCGACTCCGATAGCAGATGGCTTGCCTTTGTCAGGCGGTTCCGGAGTGCCCAAGCCAATCCCAGTATCAACCCGGCCCAAGGCGTTCCTCCCCGATCGGAGAGTCCAAATCCTGAGTATTCCGCCAAGGGCGATCAAAAATCCACCAACCCACATGTACCACTGTCCGGGAGAGAAGTCGACGGCAATGAGCGCTCCCATTTCGTCGATTCGATAGACCGCGAGATAGAGGTTCCCTGTGAGAGACGAATAGACAGCGGGGGAACCTATCACCTGTCCCGAAGCCGTGAATTCGTTGAGGCTGGGAAAGCGCTGAGCGATGATGTGACCGTCTCTTGAGACGATCAGATTCGCAGCCACGACCAGCCGATTGGACTCGCGGCTGGTGAATGCGCCTTGATAGGAAACGGAGTAACCGGCTATTTCGAGGGATTGCTCGGGGGCGAGATCGGCTTGAGTGTGTTCGGAGAGGTTCGAGGTCAGGGATATGGCAACTACGACGATTACCAGTCCGAGATGGCTGATTCGTCCGCCCCAAGCCGAGAGGTCGTTTCGCAGGCTCTTTCCAACTTCCGCCAGAAGTCTCGAATGGCGAGTCCGGGCATCCGAAGACACCTGAACCCATACTCCGCGGAACAGGATTCCTAGGTAGAGAACACCGAGAACGACGGTTGAGACGACCCAGTAGTTGCGGGACACAAACCAAGCAGCAAGGAATCCAGAAACGAGCGCTACTTGAACAGGAGTGCGGAGGCGCCGCCAGAGGAGAGAGCGTTCTGCATGCCGCCAAGGGGTCACCGATCCTATGGACATGGCGAGAAGAATCGCGACGCCTAACGCCGAAGAGAATCGGTTGTAGAAAGGAGGACCCACCCGAACGACTTCGCCTGTGAGAGCTTCGAGGATTATCGGATAAGTTGTCCCGACTAGGACCATCAACGCGAAGACACCCAAGAGAATGTTGTTCAGGACTACGGCCCCTTCTCGGCTGAGAATGTTGCTCAACTTGGACGGCTGAGCCATTACTGGGGCTCTCCAATACAACAGTCCGAAAGAGGCGATCACCGTTGCTGAAAGGAAGCCGAGGAGGAGTGGTCCGATGAGAGATTGGGTGAATGAGTGAACCGAGACAATGGTCCCGGAGCGGGTTAGGAAAGTCCCGAGGATTGTAAGGGAGAACGTCAGAATGACGAGTGCGAGATTCCAGGCCTGCAGGCTGCCTCGCCGGATCTGCACAATCGCGGAGTGGAGGAACGCGGTGGTTGTCAGCCAAGGGATGAGAGTCGCGTTCTCGATAGGATCCCATTCCCACCATCCGCCCCACGACAAGACCTCGTATGCCCACCACGACCCGAGGACGATCCCAACCGTGAGGAACGACCAGGCCACCAAAGCTGATTTCTGTGCCCGAAGGAGCCATTCGTTCCCCGGAGCGGCAAGAGCGAGTGCCGAAATGGCATAGGCGAACGGAACGGTAAGGCCCACGTAGCCGAGGTACAGAATCGGCGGGTGGATTGCCATCAGGAGATGGTTCTGAAGGAGGGGATTCGGCCCGAATCCATCAGCAGGAGCGACGGCGTCGACAAACGGAACCGGATTCGACATCAGACACGAACGTTCAGCAGCCACAGTGCATGTCTCGAAAGGATTCGAAACGGTGGCGGCAAGTAGGAAGAAGAACACGGCGACGATCGCCATCACAGCAACAGCGGCGGCTCCCAGGCGATCGGGCCGAGAGGCGTATCTTCGGTAGGTCAACCAGGTGAAGCCCGCGAGGATCAGGCACCATAGGATCATGGATCCTTCCATCGCGCTCCAAGCCGAGGCGACGTTGAATGGGAACGGGGTGGCAGAGGAATGGTGGTTAGCCACATATTCGATCGTGAAATCGTTGAAGATGATCGCGCCCTCAAGGGCTCCCATGGCCGTTATCCCCGACCAGAGGAGGGTATTCGCTGGCCGATTGAGCCGGGTCTCAAACCCTCTAGCCGCTCTGATACCTTGGACTATGAGGAAGATGGAGGAGATGACGCCAGAGACGATTGCGATGATTCCCAAGAGCCCAAACATCAGGGATTACCCGTTGGCGGAACGCGGTAGGTCTCATCGTGGCGAGTCACCGCCTCGTCGGCGATGAAAACTCCATCCATAAAGAACCCGGAAAGCAAGACGGTCGTTCCTTCTTCGAAAAGGGGAGGCGCAGCACCCGAGAGCTCGACAGGTATCGAAGCGTCGGCATCGGCCACCTCGAAGGTTGAGACGTTCGCCGACCGGACAAGGGTTCCCTCCACCACCTCTCCCGCAAGCATGAGACGCGTACCGTCTCGGAAGCGCTCAAGGTGGCTGAGAGCTTCGCTGGGATACTGGTAGTAGAGGGAGTCGTGGGCCGCTGAAATCACCAAGATGGTGGTGATTGCGACTACTCCGATCGTGGCGAACCACAGAAAGATCTGGCGGCCTTTCACCGTCTCTTCCTCACCTTATGGAGCGCCCATGCCAGCCAGATTGCATACACCCCAATTGTCCCGTAGACGACGACAAAAGCGATCGCGACAAGGGAACCGTTCATTCTTGCCCCAGTCTGGGGGGTTCTATACCGGCACCTGCAGGGAGTGTCTCAGTCTGGGTGCTTTCGTGGCGGGCGGTCTCAAGGCGGATCTGGAAAACCAAAAGCGTCATGAATGCGAGAGTGAACGCGAAGAGGTTGGCTAGGAAGGCCCTGAGCATCTCGGAGTCCATGTCGATGTTTCCGGGGGTGATAGTCGTCCCTGGGTGAAGTGTCCTCCAGAGCCGGACCGAGAAGTACACGAGGGGGAGCTGGAGAGCTCCAACAATTCCGACGAAAGCCGAGCGATTGGCTCTTTGCAGTGGATCGTCGGTTGCGTGGCGAATCGCCAGGTACCCGAGATAGACAAAGAACATCAACGCCGTTGTGGTGAGGCGCTTGTCACTCCAGTCCCAATATGTTCCCCAGACCGTTTTCCCCCAGAGTGATCCGCTGATGATCGCTGCACCAGTGAACACCACCCCTATTTGGGCGGACGAGGCGGCGAAGAGGTCGCAGATGTGGTGTTTCCTGATTAGCCATCCGAGCGAGCCAACAGCGGTGAACCCGAAAGCGAGAAACGCTATCCATGCGCTGGGGACATGAACGTGGAATATTCGCGCGAAATCGCCCTGGAAGGCATCGGGCGGCGATGTTAGGGAGAGGACTAACCCGACGGCGACTGCAATTGCGGTTGTGCCGGTGAGGAGGATTAGCGGGATTGAGCGTTTGTGATCGGTATGCATGTCTAGAGCGTTGTCTCTTCGATTGTCTCCGACATCAGCACGCCGACTATTCCCAGCAAGAGATCGGCGACGATTAGAAGAAGAATCCAGGCAAGGCTACTGCCATCGGTGGATAAGGAACGAGAGGCCTGGGAAGCAGGGACGACAAGGGGTATTGCGAGGGGAGCGACGACCATGGGGACCAACGCTGAACGGAGTCGAAGTCCGGCCGAGATGTCACCGATAAGGGTGGTCAGCATCGCAAGACCGGGGGTAAACAGTGCCAGGGGTACAGTCATCGATGCGATAGAGACGGAGTCGGGGTCGTACATGATGACCATCGTGGGGAGACAGGCAATCGCGACTCCGCCCAGTAACACCGTGGTAGCCATCGAGCGTCCGACGAACCGAGCCACAGGGTCTGCGCCGCTTAATGCGAGATGGCGGCGTTGCGTCAGGCTCTCCGATCCGGTATTGCGGAGCGAGACATGCATTCCGAGAAGCAGAAGGATGAGCCAAAAGACTGGAGGTCCAAGGGTCGAAATCGTGTTTCGAGAAGCATCGGTGGTGAGGGGGACTGCCACCAAGGCCACAACGGCGAAGGGGAAGACGACCCCGAGGATCTCTCCTGACCGTCCCTCCATGCGGAGATCCCGGAGAAAAAGAGTGAATGCTTGGCGCCAGAATCTCATGTAGGGATCCTTCCCTGCTCCATCCGAAAGGTCTTCCCAACTCGGTTTGCCAGGGAATCGGAATGATGTGAGACGAGGATGACCGAACCTCCACGAGCGACTGTTCTGTCGATAATCGCGTCGACGATTGCGGTGGATCCTGAATCAAGACCGGCGTCGGGTTCGTCCAGGAGAACCAGTTCCGGTTCGGCTAGGAGGATACG
>CAYTVW010000088.1:0-6792 GCA_964441865.1 uncultured Acidimicrobiaceae bacterium | reverse complement strand
G
Organism: uncultured Acidimicrobiaceae bacterium; assembly: GCA_964441865.1. GTDB lineage: Bacteria > Actinomycetota > Acidimicrobiia > Spongiisociales > ZC4RG35 > CAYTVW01. Next base: position 6,791 of record CAYTVW010000088.1, on the reverse strand, counting down.
CCGTGTCTCAGTCCCAGTGTGGCTGATCGTCCTCTCAGACCAGCTACCCGTCGAAGCCTTGGTGAGCCGTTACCTCACCAACAAGCTGATAGGCCGCGAGCCCATCCCAAAGCGCAAAAGCTTTCTTCTCCTATTCATGTGGACTGGAGAAGGTATACGGTATTAATCCGGGTTTCCCCGGGCTATCCCGATCTTCGGGGCAGGTTGCTCACGTGTTACTCACCCGTTCGCCGCTCCGTCATACCCGAGGATTGCTCCCTGAATATGCGTCGCTCGACTTGCATGCATTAGGCACGCCGCCAGCGTTCGTCCTGAGCCAGGATCAAACTCTCCATCGAACATTCACCGCATCGACCACTTGGGCCGACACATGATCTTGTCAAGGTGTTTGCATCCCGACAATCCAAGTCGGGTTTGACTTGGTTGTATGGGTCCCGAGCAAGATCGATCGAAACCGATTCTCGCTCGAGCTTCATGCTTTTGCTCCCAAGATTCGTGAATCGGAAACCCGGAGGCTCCGTTCACTCAGTCTTGACAGCGCATTGCTGGTTTTTTTCACGCTGTTCAGTTGTCAAGGAGCCCACAACTATCGCCCGCTCCATCTTCGAAACGGGCGAACGGCCATATTAGCCGTTCGATCGCGCCGCTCAATCCTCCAAACAACTTGTAGAATCGTGCGAACGACATCGACCTGCCGGGAATTCCGGCGGGACAGGTACAGTAACACACCCGGGGCGCCTGTCAAACTCCTACGCCAGAAACCCTCGCCCCACCATCAATCGTGAATCAAATCGGGGGCACAAACCGAGATCAAGCCCACTAAATAATCCGAGCGAACCGGCGTTTCCCGACCTGCAGAACCTTCCCTACCAGTTCTGACCGGCTCATTTCTAACCCTTCGATACGCTCGCCATCGAGCTTGACGGCTCCCTGCTCAATCAGTCTCCGAGCCTCCCCCGCCGATGTTGTCAGACCAGCTTCTCGAATGAATGCCGGGAGCATTACAGGGTCGCCGATCGGCGCTGGCACCTCAGGGATATCTTCCGGGATCTCTCCATACTTGTGGATCACGTCGAAACGCTCTTCCGCACTCTCGGCCGCTTCCTCGCCCCAGTACAGAGCAGTGACTTCTCTCCCGAGCCGCCGCTTCAGAGCATTCGGATGCTCTGTTCCCTTCTTCAGACCTAAAAACAGACGGTCTATCTCGTCCGACGGAACCTGAGTGGTCAACTCGTACCAAGAACGCATCAAGTGGTCAGGGATCGACATCGTCTTCCCGAATATCTCCTCGGGCGGGTCCATCACTCCTATGTAGTTTCCAAGTGACTGTGACATCTTGTTCTCTCCGTCGGTCCCCACTAGGAGAGGAACCGTCATCGCCACCTGCGCCGCGAGACCGTATCTCTCTTGGATGACCCGCCCCATCATCAGATTCCAGAGCTGGTCCGATCCGCCAAGTTCTACATCAGCGTCAACCGCCACCGAGTCGTACCCCTGAAGCAGGGGATACATGAATTCCATCACAGATATCGGAGTCCCTTCTTGATAACGCTTGGCGAAATCTCCTCGCTCCAGCATTTGGGCTACGGTCGCTTTCGAGGTGAGCGTCAGCATCTGCTCCATATCCAGCGAACCCAACCACTCTGAGTTGTAACGAATCTCCAAAGGCTCCGGAAGCAACACCTTGGCAAACTGATCCAGTAAGGAGGTGGCATACCCCATAACCTCGTCCCGGGTCAGGCGTCTCCGAGTCTCCGACTTCCCGGAAGGATCTCCGACCTGCGCGGTGAAATCCCCGACAATCAGTACTGCCTTATGACCGAGTTCCTGGAAGTCCCTCAGCTTTCTTAATACAACTGCCCAGCCGAGAGTTACTGCCGGTGCCGTTGGGTCTAGTCCAAGTTTGACTCTCAGAGGCTTGTCCAGACTCAGTTTCTCTTCAAGGGCTCCGGGCGGACTGACCGTCTCTGTCCCCTTCAGCAACCGCTGTAGCTGATCGGAATTCTTTCTCATGAGGCCATGAGGTTACCCATTCAAAACCCATCCCCGTTCTCACCCATCTTCGATCAAGAACCTCCAACACTTGTCGCGAGCTTTGGAGATCCCGATCCGGGTCGTACAGCGAGTCTTCGCTGGTACTTCCCCATCGACCAACCGGATCGGCGCACCACCCCGAAGATCTAGCCCATCGTGGATTCCTCCTATGCCCATGGCCTGAGTGAATTTCCCTGGTCCGTCTGCAAGGTTCTTCGACCGACCCCTCCGCGACATTGCGCACTCGATCCCGTCGAGTATCTCGCCGCCTCTCAAAAGGACAGCATCCCCCGATCCCACCTTCCCGGTCACCACATTGGCGCACCAGTGAACCCCGTATGACCGGTAGACATAAAGTGTCCCTCCCCCCTTGAACATCGACCGGTTTCGGACAGTCTCACCTCGATACGAGTGCGACGCTTCGTCCTCGCGCGTATACGCCTCGACTTCCGTTATCCGGGCAACTACGACACTTCCGCCCACATCCGAGACCAACATCATCCCGAGAAGGCGTGGCGCAACGTAGACAGCGTCTCGCTCCAACACCTCACTCAGATTCATCCCAATCTTCCCTGACTCTTTCAGTTCGATGGGATGAGCCAAACCCATCGTGTCGAAACGTAGGGCTCTTGAAACTCAACAGCCGTATGGGTCTCAGGGATGTCCGGACCGAGCGTCTCCTTCTTTACAAGGATCAAAGCGTCGGGGTCGTTGACTAAAGCCTCGTCAACACTCTCCGCCAGAGACACTGAATTCCCCACTCGATCTCCCCACAAGGCCCCCGGGAGTAGAAGACCATCACCAATGACAATCCTCTCCTCGATGTCGAGCTTCGCAGTGTCGTAATTGGCCAGAACGTCTTTCACCCCGAAATCCCCTTCCGGTGATCGCCTCACGCTTTCTGCCTTCACCACAACGCAGCCTCCGACGGCTAGAGCCACAACAGCTACGACAGGCAACGCTCGGCGACTAATCAACACAAGACTCGCCAGTAACATGACGACACCCGCGGGTAGAGCGAACCGTGGCCACCATGCCGCGGGAATAATCAAGAGGGTCAGGAACCCGACCACCAGCATCCAACCTGCTGAGCGAAGACTCTTGTCTTTCCTAATCCGAGCCGCCACCAATCCGACAAGACCACCGAAGATCACGAATGGCCACAGAATGCCCAATCCACCGTGGCGAGCGTCATACGCGAACAAGTAGATGTCATCTGGGCCATCGGGGAACCACGCCTCCAGAGGCGACACAATCATTGACTCCGTCATTACCTCGGTGAAACCGAGACCAACCCATTCGTCCGGTCGTTGTTCCCCGTCAGTGTCGGCCCTCATTTGATCGATCGAAATGCCTTTCGCATCCTCCCATGGACCGAAAGCCACCGGGTAGAAAGGATTCCCATCTTCGACATAGTTCCTCAACAGGAATGGGGTGGCGGGGATAGCCAATAGAGCCATGATCAAGACTCTCTGTCTCCAATTGATCGAGGTGAGCAACAGGCTCACCACCAGCAACGCCCCTGCTACCACACCCGGCGCCCCTAGCAGTTTTGTCGCAGGGACCATCCCAATCAGCAGAGCTGACGGAGCTAGAAACCACACAGACATCGTCTGATAGGCGGCGAAGAGTGTCACAATCGCCATAAGTACGATGGCGGCTACTGCCACGTCCACATAGCCCGTCGCCAGCTGGGTCCAGACCGCCGGAATCGCGAAGACGCTCCCGATACCCGCCAACCCTCCCCATTCTCCCTTTCGGCCGGCCAGAGTCGTACCTACCACCGTCACCATCCCCATCGCGTAGGGGAGCTGGACCAAAGAGAACGCCTTGACACTCCCGGTCGCCAAACCGACCAGAGAACCCTGCAATTCGAAGCCTGCCGGATAATGCATCCACTTGATCAGTTCCGGGAGGTGATAGAACCCATCCTCCTGAAGCATTGAATGATTGATCGCGAAGTGGTATCCCCACGAATCCCACGAATAGTCGCCAGCTCTCGCGACGACCAGGATCACATACGCGATCACTCCGATCACGACCAGAATCAGCAGCGTGATCGTGACAGGCGCTCGCCTCCACTCTTCGGCCAAAAGCGGGAGAATCGAGTCGGGTCTTCGCCGCCACGCCCCAAACCCGGCTATCCCAATCATCGATATCACCGCAACAATCGATGAGGCCCTCAACCCGACGTTCATCATCATCAGCCAGGTAACGATCACCGTCGCCACTGAAATCGTGGAAGTGAGAACCACAGTGAAAGTCCCGATCGGAGACAGCCACCTTCTCTCAACGGGGAGATCAACCTGGAGATCCGTCAGGACTTTGGTGCCCGACGCAGCCGTAGAGACGGCCGCAATCGCGAACACCACAAGTAGAGCCAGTGCCATAGACGGAAGCCTAGGGGAAACCTGCCCTTGGTGAAGGGTTATCTGAGAAGATGCAGAACGACCGCTTTGAACGAATGAAGCCGGTTCTCAGCCTGGTCGAATACCTTCGACGCGCTCGACTCGATCACACCGTGAGACACTTCTTCACCCCGATGAGCGGGTAGACAATGCAGGAAGATTGCCTTGTCACTCGCTTTCGACATGAGGTTCTCGTCGACTGTGAACCCAGCGAAATCCGCAAGTCTCCGCCTAGTCTCAGCTTCCTGGCCCATAGATGTCCACACATCCGTGTAGACCACATCAGCACCCTTGACACCCGAGAGTGGATCGATGGAGAGCTCAACTTTCCCAAAACGCTCCGCTTCGGTAACCATCGAGACGTCCGGCTCATAGCCCTCCGGAGTCACCACGGTGATACTCCCCCCAGTCATCGTCACCCCGAGCATCAACGAATGCGCCACGTTGTTGCCATCGCCCACAAACGCGACCTTGGTTCCCCGGAGTTCCCTGTTCTCGGCGATCGTCATCAGATCCGCGACCGCTTGGCACGGATGCTCCCAATCTGAGAGGAGATTTATCACCGGGCTCTTCATTCCTCGAGCCAACGATTCCAGAGCCGAATGTGAGTAGACGCGCATAGCGAGGACATCGAGGTATCTGTCAAGGACTCTTCCAACGTCTTCTGGAGTCTCTCTTGTCCCCAGTCCAACTTGGGCATCCGGTATAGAGATTGTGTGCATCCCGAGTTGAGCCGCGCCGACATCGGAACTTACCCAGGTCCGCAGAGAAGGTTTCTCAAAAAACAATCCCAGAGACTTCCCCGCGTGAGTGTTCGCAAAATCCTCTGGCTTCGCCTTCACGGCCTTCCCGATCCTCAGGATCTCAGCCAGCCCATCCACTCCCGCGTCGAGAACAGAAAGAAAATTCACGCTTAACCTCTCAGTTTCGCTCCGATTCCTGCTGCAGCTTCCACCATGGAACCCCGGACAGGAGCCACGTCCTCGTTGGTGAGGGTACGGTCGTTCGCGCGCAATACGTAGTGGATTCCCAGGCTTTTCCGACCGTCCGACCCTCCCACATACTCGTCGAAGACTCTCGCAGACTCGACCAGTCCCCCACCGGCGTCTCGAGTGACTCTCAGAAGCCGGTCGGCTGGCATCTCCAGATCCACGAGAAACGCCAGGTCGAACTCGACCCGCGGAAACACCGAAGGAGCTGCGTTTTGGCGGAGAGATACCGACGCGACCAGATTCGACAGATCCAGTTCGCCAACTGCGATCCGCCCAGGGAGGTCATAGGCTTCTGCCGCGGTTGGGTGCAATTCCCCCACAAAGCCAATCCGCGTTCCGTTCACCGACACTTCAGCGCACCGGCCTGGGTGGTACCCGGGAGCATCGGCCGCCGATAGCTCCATGGTCTCGATTCCCAGTCGGCTCCCCACCAGCCGCGTGATCCCCGCGGCCGTGTAGAAATCAACCTCTACCACCGACCCGGATAGTCCGTCTCCCAAGAATCCTCCGGCGACCACAAATCCCAAGTGATCCGGCTGTTCCGGTATCCTCGGGTCCTCCTCATCAGGTCGGTTGAAGAACACTTTCCCAACCTCGAATAGACCCACTTGCTCGATTCCGTGGGACACATTGAACTGGGCGTTTCGGAGCAGACCGGGTAGAAGAGTCGTACGGAGAAGCGATTCCTCCTCACGTAACGGATTTATCACTCTCACCACCATTCGAGCCTCATGGTCTGCCGGGTACCCAAGTCGGTCCAGGTCGGCTTCACCAACAAAGCTGAGGTTCACCGCCTGATTCAGCCCCACGCCGGCCAGGGTTTCCCGCACTCTGCGAGTTCTCTTCTGTTCGCCGGTCAAAGAACCGCCACTCCCGGAAGGAACCGACACCCCGAACCAGTCAAATCCCCGGAGCCTTGCTATCTCTTCGATCAAGTCGATCGGACGTTCAACATCCGGACGGAAAGTCGGGACTCTGACCCTCAACGGATCGTCTCCTTCCACCTCCATTCCGATTCCCTTGAGAGCATTCGCAATGAACTCGGAGTCGATTCCTGGTCCGAGTGTCCGTTCGACTTCTGAGATCGGGAGTTCAATCTCTCGCGGTTCGATATTTCGAGCAATCACGTCGACCGGAGTCTCGACAACAGTCCCACCACCGGATTCATGGAGGAGTCGAACCGCCCGAGCGCTCGCGAACAGTCCTAGGTTTGGGTCGACTCCGCGCTCGAAACGCATCGACGCTTCCGAGCGAAGGTCATGTCTCCTCGAAGTACGAAGGATCGTTGGCGAATCCCATGAAGCAGCTTCCAAAAGGACTCGCGTCGTCGCTTCAACTACCTCAGACCTCGCTCCCC
>CAYTVW010000087.1:0-6794 GCA_964441865.1 uncultured Acidimicrobiaceae bacterium | reverse complement strand
GGTTCCCGTTCTCCATCGCCGCCTTAGCTAGCTTCCCGCATAAGAAGTCGGCCACCGTCGACACCCCTAACAGGAAAACAAACGCTCCCCCTCCCCATGTGTAAAAAACAAGAGAAGCCAAAAGCAGGACCGAATTCCGGAACCTCTTGGGCACCGCGTAATAGGCGATCACCGCAATCGGCAAGAAGTAGTAAAGGAACGAGATTGAGGAGAAAACCATTTCCTGCCTTAAGACCTACAACCCGCCGAACCGATCTGGTGGCCAGATCCGCATTATCGCCTTACCAACCACGTCATCAACTGCAATCGGACCGAAGACCCGACTGTCCCGACTCTCCGATCGATTATCCCCCATCACCCAAAGCGTCCCTAGGGGAATCGTTCGAGCAGGCATATCTGACATCGCATTCCCTGGCAACAAATAGGGCTCATCAAGAGCTCGGCCATTGAGAAATACAGTGTTGTCACGGATCTCGATTTCGTCACCCCCGATCGCGATGACCCGCTTGATCAGATCAGTGTCTTCAGAGGAGTGGATGCCCAAAGCTCCAGTCACCGAATTCACAATCGATTCGAAGAAGGGGGTCTCATCTTCCTCTGCGTCAGGGTTGCGGAACACAACGATGTCTCCCCGCGCCACCTCAGAGAGTCGGTAAGAGATTTTCGAAACCATTACCCGATCGTCTATCCGAAGTGTCGGGACCATCGAACGCGACGGAATCCAGAAAGGTTGGAATAAGAAAGCCTTAACGACGAGAGCAATGATTAGCGCTATGAGAACTAGGACCGGCAGTTCCCGCCATAGTCTCCTCGGCTTACGCGCTTTTACCCGAACCTGTGGATCCTCGGTCTCGACATCCTCAGTATCGGTAAGCTCGCCCACGGGACGATCAGTCGCGGAGTTCCTTGATACGAGCTGACTTCCCAGAGCGCTCGCGCAGGAAATACAACTTGGAGCGACGGACATCCCCCCTGCGGATAACCTCAATCTTCTGGATAATTGGAGCGTGAACGGGGAAAACCCTCTCCACTCCAACGCCGAAGCTGACTTTCCTCACAGTGAACGTCGCCCGGAGACCTGCGTTGTTCCGGGCGATGACGACGCCCTCGAACACCTGAATCCGCTCACGACCGCCTTCGACCACCCGCACATGCACCTTGACGGTGTCACCAGCGCGGAAATCCGGCACGTCTGAGCGCAGGTACGCGCTTTCGATCATGTCGAGCTTGTGCATGGTTGAAGACTCCTTGATGATGTTTGGTGTTCTGGACGGAACCCCGAAAGGCTCAGTCCCCGACTCTTGCACTGTTGCGAGTCGCCTCGCCCCAACTTGAAGACGCCGCGAGTCGTCGTGCGAGTCAGAGATTCTATCAGCTCCTCAGCGGCCCAAATCCAGCCAGGTAGAACGCCCGCCTGAAACCGGTTTCACAACTCCTTTGAGTTTCTCCCTTACAAAGAACGCATCCGAGACATTCGGTTGCTAGGTTTCGTTCAAGGTGACCGGTAACCCATCAGATTGTGTCGGAGCATCGAGTCGATCCCCAAAGGGGAACGTTCGCCCGGCCACGACCGGGTTGCGGGCGTCACTGCTCAAGGGGAAACGAAAGAAGGGAACCATATGAAAAGGCGCATGTTCGCGCTCGTAGCTGCTTTGACCTTGCTCATGGTCGGTTGCGGTGATAGCGCGTCTACCGAAGGATCCGGTGAAGTCGAGATCTTCTCATGGTGGACAGGCTCCGGTGAGGCCGAAGGCCTGGCAGCTTTGATAGGAGTATTCACCGCAGAGTATCCGGACTACACAATCGTCAACTCCGCCGTCGCTGGTGGAGCAGGATCGGATGCCAAGGCAGTCCTCGCCACACGTTTGTCTGGCGGCGATGTTCCATCCACTTGGCAAGGTCACGCTGGCCAAGAGTTGATTGGGACCTATGTGGCCGCCGGACAGCTCGAACCGCTGAACTTCCTCTATGAAGCCGAAGGTTGGCTCGATGTGATGCCCGAGACCCTGATCCCATTGATCTCCGAAGACGGGGACATCTACTCGGTCCCAGTGAATATTCACAGGGCCAATGTGATGTGGTACAACCCGGCCGTCCTTCAGGCGGCGGGAGTCACAGTCCCCACCACAATCGACGAGTTCCTCGCCACTGCCGCGACTCTTGAAGCCGCTGGGATCACGCCGTTGGCGATGGGCACGACTTGGACGACCATGCATCTGATGGAGACAGTGTTCCTCGGAACTCTCGGTCCGGATGCCTATAACGGTCTCTGGGATGGAACGACTGATTGGGCAGGACCCGAGGTAGCCGAGGCTATAGCCAATTTCGATGCGATTCTGGCGTACACCAATTCCGATGCTTCGACACTCGACTGGGACCAGGCAGCACAACTGGTCGCTGACGGGGATGCGGCATTCACGATCATGGGTGACTGGGCGGAAGGCTATTTCAAGAAGCTCGACCTGGCTCCAAATACCGGTTTCGGATGGGCACCCGCTCCCGGAACCGACGGAGTGTTCCAGTTCCTTTCCGACAGCTTCGTTCTTCCTAAGGACGCCAAGAACCGACCCGGCGCTATTGCCTGGCTCAAGGTCGCTGGTTCCAAAGCCGGTCAGGACGCCTTCAACCCCATCAAGGGTTCGATCCCCGCTCGGACCGACGGCGACGTCGCCCTCTATGACGAATACCTCACCTCGGCGATGGCCGACTGGAGTACCGATGTAGTGGTTGGCTCCCTCGCTCACGGGGTAGTAGCGGGCAAGTCCTGGCAAGACGAGATCAACACTGTGCTGGGCCTGTACCTGGCCGACGGCGACACGACAGCGTTCCAGGCTGGTCTGGCAGACGCCTGCGTTGCCAAAGGCCCCTGCGAATAGACCAAACAAGACGGATGGACAAGGGCGGACGGCTCCAGAGCCGTCCGCCCTCTCACCAAGGAGCCAGATATCCGGTCCCGGAAAGATCGTTGGATAGCTATAGCCATGATTGCGCCTTCGGCGTTGGCTCTTCTCATCTTCGTCTACGGGTTCATCGGATGGTCAGTCCGTGTATCACTCTCGAATTGGGAAGGCCTGAAACCCAACTACGCATGGTATGGGATCCAGAACTTCGTCAACCTCTTCTCGGATCGGCGTTTTCACATTGATCTGCGAAATACCACGATTTTCACAAGCATCTTCGTAATCGGCTCGATCCTGATTGGGCTTGCATTGGCTATCCTCCTCGATCGCGGTATCCGCGGTAGCACCATCTTCCGTACCACATTTCTGTTCCCCATGGCGATCTCCCTGATTGTCACCGGAGTCGCCTGGCGGTGGATGATGAATCCCGCCACAGGAAACCGAATCAGTGGACTCAACCAGATCCTCGACGCGGTCGGTCTTGACAGCCTTATCAGCAAGTGGCACACATCCGATCCGCCTTGGGGGATCGCATTCATCGCCATCCCCGCCATCTGGCAAATGTCGGGTTTCACCATGGCTCTATTCCTCGGAGGTCTTCGCTCAATCCCTGAAGACATCAAAGAGGCGGCCCGAGTTGATGGAGCATCAGAACGCCAGGTTTATCGAACGGTGATCATCCCTCTACTCCGTCCTGTCCTGCTCTCGGCCCTGATAATCCTCGGCCACATCTCATTGAAGGTCTTCGACCTCATTGTCGCTATGAGCGGAAAAGACATTCGCCTCGACGTCCCCGCGGTGTACATGTGGACGACCACTTTTGATGGTGAGAACTACTCAAGGGGCGCCGCTATCGGAATCCTCCTCCTGATGAGCGTGGCTCTTCTAGTCATCCCTTATCTCGTCTATTCGACTCGGAAGGAGACCGAGCTTTGACCACGTCAGCTACCGCCAAAGCTCCGAAACCGATAGGTGTTCGCAAGATCTGGACTGCCTTAGCCTTCCTTGCACTTCTCGTCGTATCGCTCTTCTACCTCATGCCGGTCTATGTCATGCTGGTGACTGGTCTGAAACCTTTCAAAGAGGTCAGCCTGACCACTATGTGGGATCTCCCAAGATCCCTCAGCTTCGATAACTTCACGGCGGCGTGGAGAGCGCTCAGGCCGAACATGATGAACAGCGTGGTTCTGGCAATCCCCGCAGCCACCATCAGCTCAGTCCTCGGGTCCATGAACGGTTACGTCCTCTCGAAGTGGAAATTCAAGGGCTCCAACACGCTCTTCGCTTTCATGCTCTTCGGGATGTTCATCCCCTACCAGGCGATCCTGATTCCTCTCGTCCAGTTCCTAATGAGAATCGGACTCTACGGGAGCATGTGGGGACTCATTCTGGTGCATGTCGTTTACGGTCTCCCCATCACAACCTTGATTTTCCGCAACTACTACGCGAGCGTTCCCAACGAGATTCTTGAGTCTGCGGCCATGGACGGGGCCGGATTCTTCGACTCTTTCCTGAGAGTCATTCTCCCCCTATCGCCTCCGAGTTTCGCGGTGGTTCTGATCTGGCAGTTCACAAGCATCTGGAATGAATTCCTTTTCGCCGTGATTCTCACCGGAAACAAGAACTGGCCGGTGACTGTCGCCCTCAACAACCTGGCTGGGAGCCAAATCGTCGAGTGGAACGTGCAGATGGCTGGCGCTCTCATCGCGGCGTTTCCCACCATCCTCGTCTATCTCTTGCTTGGGAAGTATTTCATGCGCGGCCTAATGGCTGGCGCCCTCAAAGGCTGATTTCGCGACGGTCCCGAAAGACTGAGTTCAGTGGGGGATCCCGCCGAACCTTCCGAGAGGCCAGATGCGAATGATGGCCTTCCCGACAATCTCACTCTCGTGAACCGCGCCGAACTGGCGACTATCTCGACTCACCCCTCGGTTGTCTCCCATGACCCAAACATGCTCGGGTGGAACAACGAGCGCCTCCATATCCGACATCGCCCCATTTGGGTTTATGTATGGTTCCTCGAGCGCTTCACCGTTGACATAGACAGTCGAAGCTCGGATCTCGATCTCATCGCCCGCGACAGCGATCACGCGCTTGATGAAATCCGGCTGATCGCCGGTGGGAACACCAAACGCTTCTTTGACGTGACGAATCGCCCACTCGAATGGATCCTCGCGGCGCTTCGTCATATCCGGATTTACAATCACTACGACGTCTCCAGCCACCGGATCACCCATCAGATAAGCGATCTTCGAGATCATCACCCGGTCGTTGTCTTCGAGGGTCGGAAGCATCGATGGCCCATCAACGTAGAAAGGCTGTACCAGAAAAGTCTTGATAAGGACGGCCACAACCACCGACCCCAATAACAGAAGCGCCGTCTCAGTCAAGAAAGTCCCCAACCGGCTATACCAAGGAGGCTTCACTCCCGACTTGCTCTTTCGACCCTTCTTCCGGGGGGCTTCGGTAGCCCTGAAATGCTCCGGCAAGGCGGGCTGTTGGCTTCGTTCGTTCTCCACCACGCGCCAACCGCGATCCTCGCCCTCTAGGTGTCTTCTTCGCGGTTCCTCCCTCCTGGAAGTGTCTCCGCCGCGTTCGGATGTCGTCCGGCCGCCGCGGTCGCCTCGTTCACCCTTGGCGGGTATAGGAGGTTGGGGCGTGTAGGTGGGTTCGGTGACCGCACCAATCGGCTGCATTCGCTGGCTCAACGTCTCCGTTTTTGGAGGCTCAACCACTCTCCATCCGGTTCCACCAGAGTCAGCCTCGCCGCCCTGTGCTTCTCCAAGAGACAAGTCGTATTCGGCCTTCCGCGTTGGGTCAGAGAGGACCTCATAAGCCGTCCGAATCTCCTTCAAGCTTTCAATCGCAACCGGGTTTCCATCCTTGAACGCGGGATGAAGCTCTTCGACGAGACGATGGGTTGCCTTCTTGATTTGCTCGGAAGAGGCGAATCGGCCCACACCGAGTATCTCGTAATAGTTGGGAGAATCCATCAACCCTCCCCGATATCGACAACAACCGCTGAGACAGGGCTCTCGGCCTTCAGTTGTTCAATCATCTAGCCCTCCCCCAAGAGGTCCGGCCTTCTTGCGGCCGTACGATCCCGGCGCTGGCTCCGTCGCCACTCCTCAATTCTCGCGTGATCGCCAGAGAGGAGTATCTCGGGGACCTCCCATCCATTGAACGACGCTGGCCGAGTGTAGTGAGGCTCCTCCAAAAGTCCGTCACGGAAGGACTCCGACTCCGTGGAGTCCGGGTTTCCGACGACTCCAGGAACTAACCGGGCTACGCCTTCGATGACCACAAGAGCAGCAGCCTCACCTCCTGCAATCACGAAATCCCCCAACGAGATCTCCTCATCTACGCAGTGTTCAACAATCCTCTGGTCGACCCCTTCGTAACGGCCGCAGACGAGAGTGAGGTGATCCAATCCTGCCCACCGATCCAAATGTGCTTGTGTCATAGGAGCACCAGACGGAGTCAACAAAACCCGATGCGTGTCTGCCAACGGCTCAAGCGCCGCTGCCAGAGGTTCCGGCATCATGACCATCCCAGGTCCTCCGCCGAAAGGAGCATCATCAACCGCCCTGTGGACGCCTTTCCCCCACTGCCTAAGGTCGATGGGTTCAACTTCGACCAGTCCCGAAGAAATGGCTCGTCCGGTGATTCCAACAGAGAGCGCGGAATCGAAGTATCCGGGAAATATGGTCACAACCGAGATTCGCATCAGCCTCAGGGTAGGCTCTTTCTCATGTCCGACGAGCTTCCCGAATTCGATCTTCCCCAATGGCAACCTGATTTGGAGTCTGCACAGACCCCCGTGGGCGACGCTCCACTCGTTTCAACCCTCCCCGCGCCCAGTGGGTCACGGACGTTGGGGGTCCTCGCGACAGC
>CAYTVW010000086.1:0-6851 GCA_964441865.1 uncultured Acidimicrobiaceae bacterium | reverse complement strand
GTGTCCCGTCCACAACTTCGTTTCCCTCCACCACGGGGTCGCTGATCGTCGCCGAAATCCCGGAACCACCAACCGGTGTCGCTGTCGAGAGAGTGACAGAGAGTTCAGTGGCAGTGAAGTGGATTGGAGTAGACGGAGCTGACTCCTACCAGGTGGGGTATCGATATGGTTTCGGAGGGGACCGGATTCTGACGTTAACCGACAAGGCCGGACTCGCGATCTACGACGTTCCCACTGACGCCAACGTTTGTGTGGAAGTGGCGACTGTCGTTTCGGGCCGCACCTCCGAATTGAGCAAGATGGTTTGTGAGGACGGGGGATGAGCATCAGAGTCGAGTTTTGCGGAGAGTTCTATCAGCCAATCGAAGGCGAGGTGTTTGTGATTGGCCGAGAAGGGGATCTTGTAGTCGACGAGAACGCTTATCTCCACAGACGGTTCCTTGAGATATCGAACCAGGAAGGATTCTGGTGGATCGCCAATGTCGGATCGCAGCTTCCGGCTACTGTCTCCGACGCCAGTGGATCGGCTATCTCATGGCTGACGCCGGGTGGGCGTCTCCCTGTGGTCTTTGCAGAGACGGTCATTCGTTTCACCGCGGGTTCAACCTCCTATGAGATCAACGTAGAGATCGACGGTCCGGTTTTTGCGGCGACCCGACCGACCGAAGAGGAGTCTGGCGAGACGACCATTGGAAGGGTGGATTTCAGAGGCGAGCAACGGATATTGATTCTCGCTCTGGCCGAATCGGTCCTTCGGAAGGCTCCTGGTCAGCTGAGTCAGATCCCGTCTCGCGGAGAGGTCGCCCAGAGGCTCGGATGGTCGATGAAGAAACTCGACCGGAAGCTTGACGCGGTTTGCCAGAAACTGCATAGGAGCAAAGTGAGGGGTGTCTATGGCTCCATGGACCAGCTCGCATCTAATCGGAGAGCCCGAGTTGTCGAATTTGCGGTTTCTTCAGGACTAGTGACCCAAGCCGATCTTGTTGATCTTGACAATTACTTAACCGAGGACGACTGATATGGGCAGCCCAGCTCCGGTCGTATCCGAGACGATTCTGGTCAAAGGGTCGACTCTGAAGGCTGTGGCTCAGAGAGTCACCCTCGCCATGACCCAAACCGAGGAATACCGTCACATAGACACTGAACCCGGGAAGCTGGTGTTCGAGCGGAGCTATCGAACGGCTTTGGGGATGGTGACGAAGAGGGAGACCTGCTACATAATGCTTGCCGACGGGCAGCAGGGCATCACCGTGAACCTTTTCGGACAATGCCTCCCTGATCAGGTGGTCGCCGTTCGGGCAGCTGCTCTTGGTCGTTCGGTAGCTGGCGCCCAGCTCTTTGACCGCCTGGGTGCCGTTGAGGTGATGCCGAAGATTTCCGAAGACTTTGGAGTCTCTGACCCCGAGCCTCCGCCATTGCCGGTGGATGGTTGGTCAACGTCTCCGCCAGCGAAGCAACCTGCTCCTACCAAAGCCTCTGGGCCCGAAGCCCATGGTGCTTCGACTCCGAGCGAAGTGCCGCCAAGACCGAGTTCGTCTATTGGCGAGTCGATGTCGATGCCGAAGCGCGCTCCGGGTCCCATCGCTCCAATGCCGGGTTCTTCCTCCGGCCCGGGTCCCGCCTCTGCTGAATCGAAATCTCTCGTGCTCCAGATAGGCAGTTCTGCTGAATTCCAGATTGACTGTCGTCTAGTCATTGGGCGGTTTCCTCGGCTGGAGGCGGTTCCTCCACAGGGAGTCAACGAGACCCTCTCAGCCAAGACAGTTGTGGTAGACGACCAGACCCTTTCTCGGACTCACTGTTGGATTGAACCAAGCAAAGACGGTGTCTTGGTTTGCGACCTCCATTCAACCAATGGAGTCTCGGTTGTGAATCCGCAGGGTCGAGTGGTCGTCTTGGATTCGGGCATCCCTGTTTACATCGAACCTCCCGCTGACCTGAGGTTTGGGGATGTGTCGGCGATGGTTATTCGAAGCTGACAGAGACGATCGGTTGATCACTCTGCACGGTTGGGACAGGGGAGTTGTCCCCTCTTTCGGATTACAGGTGGGCTGAGTAGCCTGAAGTTTCATTTGACCGTCGGTGGAGGGCATCGTCGTGCATTCTGTCAAAGCTGGATCTTCCACGTCGAAGAAGAGTTGGTCACGTCCACTCTCCTACTGGCTTTTGGGTGTATTGGTGGTCGGGTTTGTGGCGGGAGTGTTTTTGTCCCGCGGAAACCCTGTAACCAAGGTCGACTTGAACGACAGCGGTATCTGGCTCACAAGATCCGACACCTATGAGCTAGGCAGACTCAACTCGGAACTCCGTTTGGTCGACGCCAAGCTGACCGTAGCTTCTCCCCTTTTCGATGTGCTCCAGTCGGGGAGCAACGTGATGCTGGTTTCTCCCGATTCTCTGCTCTCGATCGACGTCCGGATCCCTCAGACTCGTGGGCGGGTGGAACTCCCTGTCGGGGCGACAGTAGAGATGGGTGGAGGGACGGCAGCCGTTTTCGACCCGTCTGGCGGTGTCCTTTGGGCAGGGGATCCCCTCACTGTCGGAACAAGTGAGTTTTCTGAAGTTCCTCCGACCGCTGAACTCGAGGGTGTCGATAGGGTTATGGTCGGTGTCGATGGTTCGGTCTTCACGATCCGGTTCTCTTCTGGTGTGGTCTCGTCGATCGACGCAGAGGGGATTGAACGCGAGATTGCCACGCTAGGTGCTGTGTCGTCTCAAGCGACTGTAACTTTGGTCGGACGGCGGGCGGTGATCTTGGACGGGTCTCGGCTGGTGTCTGAGTCGTTGGAGGTGGATCTAGCGGACTTCGGCGAGGAATTCCTCCTTCAAGAGCCAAGTCGGGACTGGTCGGGTGTCGTGCTCGCATCCGAGACGGGCCTTCTTTGGATTGACCTGAAATCAGGATCGGTGGAAGAGATGGCCGTGGGGGCCAAGGGAGGTGCGGTGACACCGGTAGTCGTGGGCGGTTGCGCCTACGGAGCATGGACCAAATACCCCACAGTGGTTCAGGTCTGCGGCGATTCCCGCGGGGCAGAACTGGAAGAGCTCCCTGGTGTGTTCCCCAATTCAGCCATGGTGTTTCGGGTCAATCGTGACCGAGTCGCCTTGAATGTGTTGCCCAATGGGGATGCTTTTCTCATCACTGATGGAAAGCCGGTGTTGGTGAACGACTGGACTCAAGCTCTCTCAGAAGAGACACAGGAACCGGTCGACAACGCGGCGGAGACAACTGACGAGATCGAGACTTTCCAGCCAGAGTGTGATCGTGGTCCGAACCTGGCTCCCGTCGCCGTCGACGATCCCGACCTGGCCACGAGGCAGGGGAGACCCGTCGTCATCTACCCGCTATCAAATGATTCCGATCCGAACTGTGACGTGCTGACTGTTGTGTTGGGCGAGGTCGACTCTTCAGTCGGTTCTTTCGATCTGATCGACGGGGGACGGGCGATTCAGTATTCGCCCAACCCGGACCAAACCAATCCGGTGAGCATCCCGTATTCGGCTTTCGATGGGGTCGTGTCTTCCCTCGCTTCGATCACGATTTCCATTCGTCCCGACGGCGACGAGGGTTCTCCGCCGGTTGCTATCGACGACTTCAGTTTTGTCACCCAAGGGAAGTCCATTACCCACAACGTCTTGAAGAACGATCGGGATCCGGACGGAGACGCGATCGCGGTTCAGTCAATGGGGGACCCTGATCGTGGGGGGTTTGCCCGGTTCCGTCCTGACGGACAGGTCGTGTACACCGCTCCGGGTGATCTGACAGGTCCGGTGAGGATTCCATATGTGGTGGTTGATGAAATGGGTCTTACCGATGAAGGTCTTCTGACTGTGCAGGTGAACCCTGCAGCGACGAACACTCTTCCGGTCGCTCGATCGGATTTCGCGGTAGGGCATGTGGGAGACACTGTCTCGGTTCCGGTACTCGCTAACGATACGGATGCCGACGGGGACAGGTTGATCGTCGTTGGGGTTGTCCCGGAACAAGGGGTCACAATTAACCACGACACCGGTGTTGTTTCCTTCTCTTCGGACAAAGCCGGCGTGTTCAAGTTTGTCTATAGGGTTTCTGACGGGCGTTCTCCTGACCCGGTGGAGGGGAGTCTCCGAATCGACATTGCGGAGAGAGACGCTAAATACCCGCCCATTGCGGTGAGAGATGATGTTGTGGTAGTCCCTGGGATTCCACAGATTGTCGAAGTGCTAGCTAACGATTTCGATCCCGACGGAGATGTGTTGGTGGTTCGGTCGGTGCAGGGTGTTCCTCGTGAGCTGACCGTTGAGATTCTTGAGAAGTCCCGGCTGAGAATCAACGCGGATTCCGGCGCAGGTGAGCAGACTTATTCGTTCCGCTATGAGGTGAGTGATGGGTCGGGTTCTGCCACTGGGCTGGTGGTAGTTCGGCCGGTGATGACTGGTGGTGACAACCAGGTTCCGGTGCTTACTGCTGATTCCGCGCGGGTCCACGCCGGAGGCGTGATCTCGATTCCAGTCCTTGACAACGATTATGACCCCGACGGGGATGCCTTGATTCTTGACAGCGTTGAGATACGGCAGGGTGACGGTGTCCTGATCGTCCAAAACGACAGGCTTCGCTTCCTTGCCCCCCGGGATTTCTCTGGGACTGTGATCGGGACGTACACGGTGTTCGACGGTTTCAATCGTGTGAGCGAAACCGTGAAGATATTGGTTATGGAGGGTCACGCCGAATCGAATCTGGCGCCTGATCCTCCCGACATTGATGTGAGGACTCTCGCGGGGAGGGAGATCCGGATTGTCCTCCCGATGGACCGGATGGATCCGGATGGAGATCCGGTGGATCTGTTGGGGATCGGGACGGATCAGAGTGAGTTGCCTCTCCTCGGTCAAGTGATGAAGGTCGACGCTGGTTCGATCGTGTATCGCCCGTTTGACTCTCCCTCGGCCGTTGGGACTGACTCTTTCACTTATCGGGTTCGAGACTCTTATGGAGCGGAAGGGAGCGGGAGAATCCGAGTAGGGATAGTCCCTCTCCCCGAAGTCAATGGATCGCCTGTGGCCAACGACGACTTCTACGAGGTCTTGCCAGGAGCGACGGTCGCACTCCCAGTTCTTGAGAACGACTCCGACCCTGAAGAGGATCCGATCGTCGTTGCTTCCGAAGGGTTCACTCCGCCCGCACAGGGAGAAGCGGTAGTCACAGAGGACGGCGGAGCGATAGAGCTGAAAGCTCCGAGTTCAGAGACGCGCCTCGTGTTCGGGTACTCGGTGGTGGATCCGGGGGGAGCCCGAGACAGCGCAGTCGTCGAGGTTGTTGTTACCGCCGATGCGGGGAACAAGGCACCGATGGCTTTCGACGACCTTTTAGCTCCCGTTCCGGTGGGGTCCGACGTAGTCGTAGACGTCTTGGCTAATGACGTCGATCTCGACGGTGACGTCTACTCGTTGACTCTGGAGGTTTCGGGGATACCTGATGCGATCATTGGCGACGACGGGACTGTCTCATTCGTTATGCCGTCGTATTCGGTGAACGGCTTCTACACGATCACTGATCCCATTGATCCGTCCCTGAGCTCGACCGCATTGATCCAAGTCCCCCTGGCGGTCAATCGCCCACCCGTTGTCGAGTCTCTGGTCTTGGATGTCCCGTACAACGAGACTCAGAAGATCAACCTGAGGAGGTTGATTTCTGATCCCGATGGCGACGATGTAGAGATTCTCCCGAAATCCTTTGTAATTGCGCAGGGATCGGGGGCGGTTTCGCTCGACGGGGACACTGCAGTTTTTGATCCAGACGACCGCTACAGCGGGCCCGGCGGTTTCACCTTTCAAGTCACCGACGGTGAACTGACCACGGTCGGGGCGGTAATCGTCAATATCGAGCCTTCCGGTAATCAAACCCCGCAATTCAGGACCCTTGAGGCTGAGGTCCCGGCGGCTGGCCAAAGAACCTATCGGCTGGAACCCAGTGTCATCGACCCGGACGACCGATCCCACATGTTTGTTGACCTGGATCGCTCGGAACTACCCGACTCAATCGGAGTCTCGTTGTCCCGAGACGGCACCCTGGAGCTGACTTCGAAAGACGCAACCTCCAAAGGGACTCGGGGCGTTGTCACTTTCGTTGTAGACGATGGCAAAGAATTTGGGATGGCCGATGGCAGGGTGACGATCACAGTGATTGCGAGCGACAAACCCCTTCCTCAAGCCCGATCCGACACCCCCGAGACGAATCCGGTTCTGGGGAACCTTAAACAAGGCCAAAAGAACGTTGTCCTGGATGTCTTGGCCAACGACTTTGATCCATTCCAGGACGGGACACTCACCATTCTTCGGTTTGGCCCTGTCGTCCCGGCTGGAGCCGGAACGGTGGTGGCCAACGAGGCAAACAACCGGTTGATGTTTACGCCTTCTGAGGATTTCCACGGGACTGTCACCATCGGGTACACGATCCAGGACAAAACGAAAGACCTCGACCGGATCTCTTCGGCCACGGTGACCTTGAACGTTAAGGGGAAGCCCGACGCTCCGGGCGTTCCGGTGGGTACCCCTGAGAGTCGCCAGGTAACAGTGCAATGGCCGGTCCCGAACGCGAATGGGGCTCCCATAACCGCCTATGAGGTAGTCGACAACGCCACGTCGTCGGTTGTATGCAAATCCGCTTCCAACTCGTGCACGGTGACTGGGCTCACCAACGGCACTGATTACCGGTTCAGAGTCAGGGCAATCAACGAAGTCGGGGCGAGTCCTCTCTCCGAACCGTCCGCGGGGGTGCGACCAAATGAGGCCCCCGGGACTCCCGCAGCTCCCATCACCAAATACGGTGACAAACTGATGACGGTGTCGTGGTCTGCTCCGGCCAATGAAGGTTC
>CAYTVW010000085.1:0-6966 GCA_964441865.1 uncultured Acidimicrobiaceae bacterium | reverse complement strand
TAATCGTCTCTCTCCACAGGGGAAACCTCCGAACACCCTATTTGGATCGAGGAGAAGACGAGTGATTGTCCGTTGTGGGAATTGTCGAACCCAGTTCAACGTCAGCCAACCCGGCAGATTCACTTGCCCAGCCTGCGGAACAGTGAATATGGTGCGCGAGGGAGCCCCAACCCCCGAAGGGCCCTCCGCGTCGCCCACGACGAGACCTTCAGTCCCCGATGAGCCTTCGCCGAGAATCGAGTGTCCCGCATGTGAGTTCAGCTTCATAGTCGGGCCTGTTTCGAAGGCAATCTGCCCCAACTGCGGATCGGAAGTCGATACTGGTCGGAAACAGGCCTAGGACAAGCAAGTCAAGTATTCGACAGCTATAGCTTTTCCAAGCGCAATCCATTCTCTGGAAACGCGGCGGCGAAGACACCTAGATTCCATTATCCCCAAGAGACCAAGGCTCCGGAAAAAGATCATCCGTTAGCCGAACGCCAAAGCACTCGGAGCCGCGGCGAATATTCGGGCCGCCAGATGGTCACAGACGGTCCAGAGCCGACACACTGGACCATTCCAACGTCTTCCCCAAATCTCTCATCTTGCCTTATCAATCCGAACCAACGCTACTGGCAACTGGACAATCGCAGGCTCAACCTTTTTCACTATCTCCATAGTGGAAACTATTCTGAGGCACGTGACATCCGTCCCCCTCCTCCAAATCGAGAACCTCCATGCCTCGGCCGGTGACGTCAAGATACTCAAAGGGGTCGATCTCGTGGTCGAAGAAGGTGAAATCCACGCACTGATGGGTCCAAACGGTTCCGGGAAATCAACTCTCGCCTCGGTCCTTATGGGCCACCCCGCCTACTCACAGACTGAAGGACGCATACTCTTCAGGGGAGAAGACATCTCCCAGACCCCTCCGGACGAACGAGCAAGACTAGGAATGTTTCTGGCGTTTCAGCATCCGGAGGCAATCCCCGGAGTTTCGGTGATCCAGTTTCTCCGCCAAGCCCTCTCGAACAAGACCAAGATCGACTACACCGTATTTGAACTGAGGTTGAAGGTGATGGACGCCCTCTCGGAACTGGGAATGGACTCGAGTTTCGCCGAGCGGTACTTGAACGAAGGGTTCTCTGGTGGTGAGAGAAAGAGAAACGAAGTTTTGCAGATGGCCGTGCTTCAACCCGATCTGGCCATTCTCGACGAGACCGATTCTGGGCTCGATATCGATGCTCTTCGATCAGTGGCGGAAGGAGTCAACAAGCTAGCGATTCCGGAACGCAGTTTCCTCCTTATCACTCACTACCAGCGTCTCCTCGACTACATAACCCCCCACCGCGTCCACATCTTCATGGACGGAAAGATCCGGGAGACGGGGAGAGCCGACCTTGCCGAGCGACTAGAAAGGGACGGATACGACGGTTTCCGTCGCGCCGACTAACCCATGAGTTTTCGATCTGATTTCCCCCTCTTCGACGATCCAAACGTCCATTTCCTTGATTCCGCCGCCTCTTCTCAGAAACCTCTGATCGTTATCGACGAGATGGCCGAATTCGCCGCTCATCACTACGCGAACGTCCAAAGAGGGGCGTATCGACTCGCCGTGGAAGCCACCGACATCTTCGAGCGAGCACGAAGCCGGACCGCCTCCTTCATCGGCGGGCAACCTCAGAACCTGATTCTCACCCGGGGAGCGACGACCAGCCTGAACATGATCGCGTTCGGATGGGGTGCCCAACACCTGCGGGCCGGAGACACAATCCTGGCCACAATCATGGAACACCATGCCAACCTTGTCCCCTGGCAGATGGTCGCCCGTCGGACTGGAGCCACCGTCCGGCCGATCCCGATCACCGAAGACTTCAGGGTCGATATGGAGGCTTTGGAGGATCTTCTGGACCCGTCGGTAAGAATTGTTGCGGTGACAGGGATGTCAAACGTTCTTGGAACCATCCCTGATCTCGAACGGATATCCGCCTCGATCCGCCGAACCGGAGCCCTATTGGTCGTCGACGGAGCCCAGTTAGTAGCCCACCGCCCGGTGAACGTCTCAGAGCTCGACATCGACTTTTTGGCGTTCTCCGCTCACAAAATGCTCGGGCCCACTGGGATTGGAGGGCTGTGGGGCAGGAGCGAAAGACTAGAGGAAATGGAGCCTTTCGAGGGTGGCGGCGAGATGATCAGTCGGGTCGAATTCGAGCATTCCACTTGGACCGACATCCCCCACCGATTCGAGGCCGGAACCCCACCAATAATCGAAGCAGCGGGCCTTCTTGCCACGATCGAATATCTGGAAAGCGTTGGGATGGCAACAGTCAAGACGCACGATTCCGTTCTCACCCAGTATGCCTGGGACCGCCTCCGCTCAATTGACGACCTGGAGCTTTATGGGCCGGAACCCGGAGACGATCGGGGAGGAGTAATCAGCTTCACGCTCGGCGATGCCCACCCTCACGATTTGGCCACCATCCTCGACCAACGAGGAGTTGCGATACGAGCTGGCCATCACTGTGCCGAACCGATTACCCGATATCTCGGCGTATCCTCAACTGCCAGGGCCAGTTTTCATATCTACAACAACGAAAGCGACATCGATGCTTTGGTCGACGGTCTAGAAGCGGCCGTCCGTCTGTTCGGAATCTGAATGTCTCTAGAGAACCTGTATCGCGAAGTCATCATCGACCACTACCGGAATCCGCGGAACACCACTCCGCTAACCGATCCGGACGGTTCGGCCGAAGGCGTTAATCCGCTGTGCGGCGACGAGATCACGGTCCAGATCCGGTTCCGTGATGATGTGATTGAAGAGATCTCGGTCCACGGAACCGGGTGTTCCATCAGCCAGGCCAGCGCATCGATGATGAGTCTCGCAGTCAAAGGAAAAACCCGGGAAGAGATCAAACAGATCACCCGGAGTTTCAAACAGCTCCTCGATGTGGACTCGGAGGAGACCCCCAATGACATTCCCCCCGACTCCCGGCTCGGCGAACTAGAGGCGCTATCGGGGGTCCGGGAATACCCGGTGAGAATCAAATGTGCGACTCTCGCTTGGAACACTCTGGCCGAAGCTCTCGAAGCCTCCGAAGTGCCGGAGCCTTGATCGGGCTTCTTTCGGCCCTAGGTCATCCTCTTCCAATCGAGCACCCGGTCGAGTCCCTCGCGAGTCATTAGGCCTTCCTCCAAGACGATCTCCCGGACACTCCTCCGCTCAGCCAGCGCCCTCTTTGCCACACGAGATCCGCTGTCGTACCCGATATGAGGGTTCAATGCTGTAACAACAATCACGTTCTGTTCGAGAATCTTTTCCATCCGCGCTTGGTCGGCGCAAATCCCTTCAACGCATTTCTCAGCCAGAGACCGAGACGCAGTCGCCAACAATTCAATAGATTCGATCAAGTTGCGGGCAATCAAAGGCATCATCGTGTTCAGTTCCAGGGTCCCAGATGCTCCGCCCCAGGCTATTGCGGCATCGTTTCCCACTATCTGAGCAGCCACCATCATCACTGCCTCAGGGATCACCGGATTAACCTTGGCAGGCATGATGGACGATCCCGGTTGAAGGTCGGGGAGCCTGATTTCTCCCAAACCAGAGACCGGCCCCGAAGACATCCATCTCAAGTCGTTAGCAATCTTGTGGATGGCGACCGCCACCCCCCTCATTGCCCCCGAAGTCGAGACTGCTGCGTCTCTTCCGCCCTGTGCCTCAAAATGGTTAGGTGCCTCAACGAACGGGAAGCCTGTTCTTTCCGCGATCAGAGCGATTACCTCCGCGGCGAACCCGGGAGGGCAGTTGATCCCTGTCCCAACGGCGGTCCCGCCCAAAGGGAGCTCGGCCAGATCTGGGAGCGTGGCCAAAATGCGTTCTTTCGCTTTCCGAATCTGTGTTTCATAACCAGAGAATTCTTGGCCAAGTGTCACCGGGACAGCATCCATCAGATGAGTCCGCCCTGACTTCACGACACCGGAGAACTCAGTGGCCTTCTCACCGAGGGATTCGGCAAGGCGGTCTAGTGAAGGAATCAGATCCGATCGAATTGCCTCAGTCGCGGCAAGATGAAGAACAGTCGGGAAAGCATCATTGGAGGATTGCGCAATATTCACCTGGTCGTTTGGATGAACTGTCTTGCTCCCTAGCTCACCACCCAGAATTTCGATCGCCCGATTGGCGATTACTTCGTTCACGTTCGTATTAGTCGAAGTCCCTGACCCCGTTTGGAACACGTCGACAGGGAACTCGTCGTCCCACTTTCCTTCCATGACCTCGTCCGCGGCATTTCGGATAGCCTTGGCAATCTCATCGGAGAGCATGGAACGCCGATCGGCAACAGTTGCAACAGACCCCTTAAGGAGCCCAAAAGCCCCAATCATCCGTCGACCGATAGTCTGCCCTGAGATCTGGAAGTTTTGGATCGCTCGCGCAGTCGAGGCGCCGTAATACGCCGAGGCTGGGACTTTCACTTCGCCCATAGAGTCTCTCTCAACCCGATATTCCACCAGGACCTCTCAATCGCGTTGTCCCGAGTGTATCCGGGGAGAAACGAGACTCGTCCGCCTTCGCTCAGCGTTCCCAGTATGGAATCGAGTTGAGTATTTCAACAGTGTCGGGGACGAATGGGTCTTCACAGGGCGGATTCCCCAGTTCTTCACGAAGAGCCGAGACTCTCTCCCCGACTTCACGAGGGGTCATCTCGGGAACGAATCCCGGCCAACCCGCCTCAACTAAACACCGACGATACTCATCCGCGTCTTCTTGGGCGCCTTCGTAGTCGTAGAAGTTGGCAGATTGATAGACCGGATCTACTTGGCCAGCGTAAGCCGAGTAACAGCTCTCGTAGACTTCAGCCATCTCTCCTTGCTGAGCTTCGTTCGCTGAACGGACCTTGTAGATCATCACTCTTCGACTCGGCTCCCATTCGGGGCCCCCGACTTGATACCCACCATCGAACATACACTGGAGGAATCCACGAATCGCCTCTTCCTCTTCCTCCTCGGTGATCAAGCCGTCAGAAAGGTACTCAGCCTGGAGTGCCAAACCTTCTTCCCGGCTGCCAGGAGAATCGGCGCTGCTGTCACCGCACCCGCCTAACAGCACGACTACTCCGAGAACGAGAAGCGATTTGGAGTCGAGGCTCATGGACGTGTTCCTCCGGGATTGTCAGATACCCGCCTATACCGGCGGACAGATCGACAGTGTTTGGTTATCACGCTACCAATCCATATCTTCTGCGTGGCAGATTCAGGGCACAGAGACCGAAGCTCTTCTTCTTCTCCGAGACTTCACACCAAGGACCGTGAAGAACATAAGAATCGGAACCAAGGCCATTGTCGCCGAACCGGAAGTGTCTGCGTGATAGCTGATAACAAGTCCCGCGAACACCGAAAAGATCCCGATTCCGGCCGCTGTGATCATCATCGCCGGGACTCGACGTACAAGGAGTGCGGCGGTAGCCGGTGGTCCAACCAAGAGCCCAAACACCAGCATGGTCCCAACAGTCCTGAACGACCCGACGATCGTCAGAGTCATCGCTGAAAGAAGGACAACGTGCGCAATCCCAGGCCGGAGACAGAGAAGCTGGGCTTTCTGTTCATTGAAGGCAAGGACGAGGAACGGCCTGTAAAGAGCGAACGTCGCGACGAGCACAACGCCGGTGACAACTCCCAGGAACACCACATCACCTGAAGTAACTCCGAGAGCATCGCCGAAAAGAATCCCCGTAAGGGACATCGAATATGAAGCAGATCTCGAGACAATGATCACGCCTGCCGCCAGCATCCCGACGAACAGCAACCCGATTCCAGTGTCCTCAGAGAATGCGGTCTGTTTATGAACCAAGTTGATTCCCACGATCATCACCAAGGCAGCGATGGCCGCCCCCAGCAACGGGGCGAAATCAAAGATCACAGCGGCTGCGATTCCAGGAACGACACCGTGTACCAGGGCGTCTCCAAAAAACGTCATCCCCCTCAACACCACCCATGTGCCAATCACCGAAGTCGCCAAAGCGGCGAGAATCCCGGCAAGAAGTGCTCTCTGTTGAAGCGCTAGCTCGAAAGGCTCCATCAGCCACTCGATACTCATGACAATGCCTCAGCAATCTTCTCCGCATTACTGACCAGGAGCTTGATCAGGGTGTCGGTCTCGGATCCTGGTTCACCAAGAGAACCGATCCTCAATTCCACTATCTCCACCTCTCCTCCAAGTTCTCCGGCCACCGCTTCCGAGAGATTTCCCGGCCGCAAAGCATCAACGAATATCGCACCTATCTGATAGTCCTTGAGATCCGCTACAAGAGCCGCCAACTCGGCCGAGCTCGGGTCTGATAAGGCCGCCGCTCCAGGGATCACCGTCCCCAACACTTCAAAACCATACCGCTCCGCGAAATACCCGAAGCTCTGATGATCTACCACGAGATACCGACGATTCTCCGGAACCGTTGATAGGGTCTCCCGGATTTGGGCGTCAGCGGCCAAGAGCTCGTTGGAATACCGGATCGCCTCGGTCTCCCAGTCGACAGAGGGATCGAGTTTGGTTAGCTCTTCGCCGATGGCTCGCGAAACCTCCGCCATTCGAACCGGGTCAAGCCAAATATGCGGATCCATGTCTCCTTTGTGAGAGTCATCATCGTCTCCCCCGTCGTGGGAATGGTCTCTCCCATCACTGAACGGGATCGGGTCCGCCAAAGGCGCAATCTCGAGAACCTTCACGCCCTCGTCTCGTACGGCTCCGAGAGCATCCTGAAGCCCTTCTTCCGCTGTGAATCCGATCGCGACCACAAGGTCGGCCCTCTGCATGATGGCCACCTGCCGTGAAGACGCCTGGAAAGAATGGAGATCGGCTCCCGCTGGGATTAAGACC
The DNA here is from genome assembly GCA_964441865.1 of uncultured Acidimicrobiaceae bacterium. Classification (GTDB taxonomy): domain Bacteria; phylum Actinomycetota; class Acidimicrobiia; order Spongiisociales; family ZC4RG35; genus CAYTVW01. The sequence goes on along the minus strand of CAYTVW010000085.1, from coordinate 122 downwards.
TCCACATCTCCCCTGTCTTGCATGATCTCAGAGACAACATCACCAAGGATGGTCGTCGTCGCTACTACGAGGAGCCGATCGTCCGAGACCCGGGATGCGCACCCGGAGACCGAAAAAGTTAA
>CAYTVW010000084.1:3324-7050 GCA_964441865.1 uncultured Acidimicrobiaceae bacterium | reverse complement strand
AGTTTTTTCATGTCGTGTTCGCCACCCCCCCCGAGAATCCCCGAACCAGCTCCAAGGAATAGGAGAGACATGAAGCATCCGTGGGTCACCAGATGAAAGAGTCCGGCCGCGTAACCACCGAATCCGAGAGCAAGGAACATCAATCCAATCTGGGAAACCGTCGAATAGGCGAGGAGCCGTTTGATGTCGGTTTGAGCAACCGAGATTGTGGCGGCGATTAGAGCGGTGACAGCGCCGACTGCCGCCATCGTCGTCCCAACAACCGGTGTCAGATCAAAGATTGCTCCTGCCCGAACCACCAAGTAGACACCAGCGGTGACCATGGTGGTCCCGTGCAAGAACGCCGACGCGGGAGTCGGTCCTGCCATTGCGTCCGAGAGCCAGACATGTAGAGGAATCTGCGCGGATTTCCCGACCGCCCCCAACAACAGGAGCAAGCTCAGAACGGTCGCGGTGGGACCGTCCAATACTTCTCCGGCTCTGGCCGGGACCGAATCGAACGAAAACGTACCGAATCTAGAGAACATCAGCATCAACGCGACCAGGAGGCCAAGATCACTCAACCGTGTAGTGACGACAGCCTTCTTCGCGGCCGCGGTCACGGAAGGCTTTTCTTGCCAGAACGAGATCAGAAGATAGGAGGAGACCCCCGTCAACTCCCATCCCAAGAAAAGCATCAGAAAGTCACCAGCCAAGACCAACAGAATCATCGAAAAAGCGAAGAGGTTCATATAGACGAAGAACCGGCCAAATCGGTCGTCGCCTCGCATGAACCTTATGGCAAACAAGTGGACCAGTGTCCCAATCCCTGTCACCGATAGAACCATGAGGGCCGCCAGAGCATCCCATCTGAGCACGAAATTGGTAGCGACTCCTGGGATCCAGTCCCACAACGGAACCGTCTCGACTTCTTGGGCTTCGCCGGTAAAGAAAGGCACAGCGACCAGCCCTGCGGTTGTCGCCGAGCAAGCGATCATCAAAGCCGCGAACCAACCGGCCCACGGATCCCCCATTCTTCTCCCCAAGAAATGCAGAATCACTAGGCCCACGAGGGGAAAGACGATCACCAGGGGCAGGAGGTCGATCATCCTTTCAGCCCCGAGAGTTCGTCGGGAGAAGCGCCGTTTCGATTCCGGAACACCGATACGGCGATTGCCAGACCGACCGTAGCTTCAGCCGCCGCCGTCACCACCAAGAACAGAGCAGCAATCTCACCGTTGGCGTACCCGCGGGCCCGCCCCGCTGCCACAAAAGTCAACCCGACCGCGTTCAGCATGAGCTGCAGACACATGAGCTGAACCAGGAAGTTCTTTCGGATCATCATCCCCAATAACCCGACAACAAATAGCACCGCGGCCAGCGTCATGTACCAGCTCGGACCGACCGTCATGATCCACGGCCTTTCTTCTCACGCCCTGCCAGGGCTATCGCCCCAGCAACTGCTGTGGCAAGAAGCAGCGCCGTCGCTTCGAAGACCAGAACCCAATCGGTGAAAAGTGACTCGGCCAGCTCCACCAAATCGCTCCCCTCCTGTGGAACCGTTCGGGAGCCGGGGAACCAGTCCAACTGGCCCGTGAAAGCAGCAACAGCACCCAACGCCAACATCCCCAAGCCAATCCCCGCCACAATCTTCATCTGACTCGAGTTGTCCTCACGGAGAGGTTCTTCCGCATTAACCCCGACCAGCATCATCACAAACAACAACAGAGTCATCACAGTCCCGGCACAAACGATCACCACAACCACTCCGAGAAGGTGAGCAGAGTTGACCACATAAAGAATCGCCAGCGAGAGCAGAGTCCCCATGAAGCCGATCGCGGAATGGATCGAGTTCTTGGCCAAGACAGTGACAACGGCTCCCGCCAAAACCGTCGCTCCGAGCAGAAAGAAGAGCACCAATTCCATCATTGCGCGTCTCTCTCCTGTTGAGCCACCTCGGGTTTCCACGTAGCCGGACCACGTGTCCCCATCCACATTCTGACTCCCTCATACTCCGCGATTCCAGATGGAGAAGTCGCTCTGAGCCAGCCGTCAGCGGAGTCGAGCTCCGAAGCGTCAGCATAAGGATCCTCGGCGAACTTGTGTGGCACCGCGCCGTTGTGGTCCATCAGAAGTTCGTCCCTCGAAAACATCCCATCTTCACGTGAAGACATCGACATCTCGAATAGCGAAGTCATGGTTAACGCTTCGGTCGGACAAGCTTCGACACACAACCCGCAGAAGATGCAGCGAAGCATGTTGATTTCGAAAACCGCTCCGTATCGTTCCCCAGGACTCACGGGTTCTTCCATCGGGTTCTCAGCGCCTCGAACGTAGATGCAGTTAGCCGGACAAACACCGGCGCAAATCTCGCAACCGACACACTTCTCCATCCCATCGGGGTAACGGTTCAGGACATGCCGTCCGTGGAACCTAGAAGGCTTCTCTCTGAAGGCTCTGGGGTAGCGATTGGTTACCGAGGGTTCGAAGAGATGACGGAAAGTGATCCACAGGCCTTTCACAACTCCAAGCGCGCCTTTCATGTGGTACTCCTCATGCCCACGGGACCCCAAACCGGTCAACCGCCACCACAACCGACGTCAATGCCAGCCAACCAAGTGAGGCTGGTATCAGTCTCTTCCACCCAAAAGACATCAATTGGTCGAACCTAACCCGCGGGAGAGTGGCTCGAATCCAGAAAAAGATGAAAAGGATCAAATAGGTCTTGAGGAGTAGCCAGATGGGAGGGAGGATCGCCACCAGCCATCCGGGAAACTCCCATCCGAAGAGTCCGCTCACGTTCCCGTGCCAGCCTCCTAGAAAGAGAGTCGCGGCGATCGCTGACATCGAGAACATCGAGACATATTCGGCGAGGTAGAACATCGCGAATCGGATCCCGGAGTATTCACTGTGAGGGCCGCCCACCAATTCTTGTTCGGATCCCGCGATGTCGAACGGCGAGCGGTTGCATGCCGCGAAAGCAGCGATCATGAAGATGATGAACGCCCCGAACTGCAGGAAGACGTTGTAGGCGGGGATCAAATCCAGAGGCGGATGCTGAAGAAAACCCCAGGAAGAGAACATGTCTGCAAGGTGCCCTGATTGGCGGTTCACCAACTCGACCAGAGACATGGTTCCTTCGCCCGCTCCGGATCCGGCCGACGAATACACCACTACCGAAACCATCGCCAGACTGAGCGCAATCCCGTATGAAATCGCCTGAGAAGAACCCCGAAATCCCCCGAGGAACGGATACTGAGAGCCCGATGACCATCCCGCCAAGATCACAGCAAACACCGACATCGAAACAACCGCCAACAGGAACAGAATCCCAGTGTCGAGGTCGGCACCGTACAAAGGGATCTCCCTTCCACCCACGGTCTTGGTGGGGCCGAGAGGAACCATCAAGAACAGCAGGAATGCCGGAACCACCGCCAAGAATGGGGCCAATAGGTAAGTCCTGATACGGGCCCTGGTTGGCGTGATTTGTTCCTTGAAAAGGAGTTTGAGAGCGTCAGCGATCGTCTGGAACATCCCCCACGGTCCGACCCGATCGGGGCCTATCCGGTTCTGCATACCTGCAACGATTTTTCTCTCCAACCAGATGTTGAAAATGGTCGTCAACACGAGCAGCACGAAGACCGCGAGCACGCGGCCGATCACCAGCAAGATCTCGATCAGGTCCATCTGGGTGCCAAGCGTTTGAGTGAAGTCAAGCTTAGAAACCGGCTACTCACCCGGCCAAGT
>CAYTVW010000084.1:0-3314 GCA_964441865.1 uncultured Acidimicrobiaceae bacterium | reverse complement strand
GCAGCACCGATGGCCCAAAGCATCAAAAAGCGGGATCGACGTCCAACAAACCCACTGTTCAAGGGCCGTACAGATCAAGAACCACTTCTTGGATCAGTCCGTCCTCATTCGTGAGCAGAGCCACTCCATACCATTGAATGCACGAGTCGATCCCTATCGGTTCAATGTTGATCGGATCCCCAATTTGGCTGCCTTCGGGCCAGAAATCCTGTGGAGGACCCGAACAATGGTCAAGAAGCCCTTCGGTGATCCTCACGTTCGGCCGGGACAGGATCAACCCGGGAATATTGAACGGACCTGAAAACCCCTGGAACTCGTCGAAATCCAACACCCAGTTCCTCGGATCGGACAACTCTTCAGCTGACCTCACAACCGATTCGTCGAATCCCAATCGGAGAACCACTTCGGGGGCAAACTTCAGATCGGGTGATAAGAACCCGGTCGAACCGAAGTTGACGAAGGCCATCCCGAGGCGGTTGGCTTCATCCGAGACGATCGGTGGATCATTCCCCGCTTCCTCAATTATGAAGGGGATCTCTGTTGGAGGTTTCTCTACGCCTCCTTCCGTCAACTGCAGCCGATAGCTCCCGACCTCGAGACCTTCGATGAGTAGCTCAAACCTACCCCAGGCTTCGGTCCAATCGGTGGTCATCACAGAATATTCGGAAGCCCTAACGGTCCCCGAGTACCCGCCCGAGAAGACGGCTTCGACCGGGTTCCCCGATGAGTCCACAACCCTGATTCCCAGGTTTGCCTCAAAAGGTCTTCCGATTCCGGAGAAGGAGACCTCTCCGAGGCCCGTTATGGGTTCTCCGACCAGGAGGACAGCGGAATCGGTCTCGGGTTCCGGGCCTACGGTCTCCAAGTCAACGACCAGCCAACGGCCGTACGTTCGGACATAAGAGCTAGAGATCCGCCCCGGATAGAGGATCGAGATCGAACGGTTGTGGTTCCGAACCGCAAACACACCCAAATCCTCGGTTGCTCCCATCCACACCGATCTGGTTCCCGGAAGCGAGACTTCAAAGGATTCGGTTCCTCCTAGCTGATAATGCGTCGGCGGCGCGGCATTGCTCTCGGCTGAATCAAGGACTCCGTCCCAGGACAGAGGAGCGTCTCCGGCGGCGAAACCTACGACGATCCGGAGACAAGTCGAATCGATGCGGGAAACATCAAGCGAGTACAAGTAATTCTGGTCGGTGGCTCCTCCCTCCGACGAGCCCCCTTCGAGCGAACACGGCAGAAGCTCAGATACAGTCACTGGGAGTCCTTCGGGGAGTTCTTCCAGGTAATGAGAGTTCACCCAGCCAGTCGGTGATCCGACCACTTCCGGTGAGGTGACTAAAACTGGATCCAACAGGCGGACCTGGAACCATTCCGATTCTCCGACCATCTCCGCGGCCCCGGTCCAAACCAACCCTGTGTATGAGGGGGGAAGCTTCGCGATGATCTCCGCGTCGACTCCCGCTCCATTCCGGACATTCAGATAAGGCTCAGGATCACCAGACACCAGGTCGTAATTGACTCGGAACCTACCGGCTTCACTCAACGGATCTTCGCCCATGGTGGAGTCTGGGCTGGGGGTCAGAGTGGTCGTCGTAGTGAAAATCTCTGGCGGCGAGATCGGGTCACCGTCGACTCTGAACAGTTTGGCGATTGCCACTACTCCAACCAGGAGAGTTATAGACAGACCGGCCGCGACCGCCGGGAAGAACTTCGAATTGCGGGGCTCGCCTTTCACCTTCCCAAGCGCGTCGGTGGTGTTGAGTGCACGAGACCGTCCAACCAGGTTGGAGAATGCAGCCCGAATTCGGTCGTCAGCGTTCATCGTCAACCTCCAGCGCTTTGCTCAGTGACGCCCGACCCCGATGAAGGTGGACTCGGGCAGTTGATTCGGCACATCCCAAAATCTCGGCAATCTCAGCAACGGACATATCCTCTAGGTAGTACAAGGCCACAACTGCTCTCTGATTCTTGGGAAGCTGACGGACCGCCTCCCAGACGTCGTCGTGAATCGGAGGCGATTCGACCAACGACGGGAGCGATACCAGCCGAAACATGAGCTTGACTTCTCGTCCAGCTCGACTTCGGGCAGATATCGCCAGGTTGATGGTGACTCTCCTGAGCCATGCCCCCGGCTTGTCGTAGGTCTTTACCTTCCCCCAGTGGCGATACGCTCGAGTCATGGCTTCTTGAGCGATATCCTCAGCGCCCGATCTCGAACCAGACACGGCTGCCGCTAGAGCAACCATCATCGGATACTCCTTGTGGAAGAACGCCTCGAAGGTGTTCGTCATCGTCGCTGTCACACCTTTCACACCCAACTTCTTCACGATACGTTTACCGTGGATTCCAGAGAGGGAATTCGCCGAGGTCGCGGACAGTTCGGCTACATCCGCGGCTGTGCATCACTCAGAGTATCGACGTCACTTGCACCGGGAGGCTCGATCCCAAGGAGGGTATCCCGGGTTGGTTGACTGGGACATAGACTGTGCCGCGGAGCAGACTGTCATCGATTCGGACTGGGAGAGTCGCCTCTCCCATTTCGGTCGTCACCACAGCCGAGATCCCGGGTGCTAGACCGTAGGCAACCACATCTTCGGGGTTCATCGCTACGAATCCTCCGGGAGCAAGCCCAGCTATCGAAGGGCTTTTTCTCACAATCACTCCGTTGTCATACATCACTCGCCCTGAATGAAGCACCATCTCAGACCTCACTGCCTCACCCGGATCCTCCGCCGGGATATAGCTGAACGGCTGCACGGCGTCGCCGTAGGGGGCGACGAACCCATCCCGAGCTTCCCAGTCGAGGGATTCCCAGCTGATCCCCTCATACGCCCCCTGGATCTCTCCGATCTCCCGGATGATGTCGGCGGCGTCAGCGAACCGGAGATCTACACCCATGTGTGATGCTAGATCCTCGAAAATTGACCATTCAGAACGAGAATTCCCAGGGCTTGAGACAATTCGGTTCACCTTCTGGACTCTCCCCTCAAGATTGGTGAAGGTCCCTTCCTTTTCACCGAAAGCCTGCGCGGGGATGAATATGTCGGCTTGAGCGCTGGAGTCGTTCTCAAAAATGTCAATCGAGACCAGCAGTCGAGCACCGGCCAGGCCTTCCCTGGCCAATGCAGAATCAGGGAAATCACGGACAGGATCCGACCCAACCAGCAGAAGCACGTCGATCAGTCCATCCTTTGAAGCCTGAAGTATCCCGGCGGTGTCCATTCCGGGGGTCGAAGGAACCTCGCCCCAGACCGAAGCGACGGGCCCAGGATCAGATAGAGAAACCCTCCCCGGGAGCAACATTGGGG
>CAYTVW010000083.1:0-7274 GCA_964441865.1 uncultured Acidimicrobiaceae bacterium | reverse complement strand
GTCTCCGGTGCTGCCAACCCCCCCGTTCCCCCCCGTTTTGCCAGCAACCGCGGCTTTCCGCCTCTGGCACATCGACAATCGGATCTGCATCGGAGGAATCCTCTCTACTGTCGGGGTAGCCGCCATGGCAACTGGAGCCATCGGTTTCAGCCCGTTCGACGATCCGGTCGTCGCCACCACTCTGATAGCCAGCGGCGTCGCTTTCCTTTGGTCGGGAGCCCTGGTTGGGCGACTCACATCCATCAGCGACGGGCCCCAGAAGCCAACAGCCGTCCTTGTCGGGCCTTCCACAATGTCTCCGAATCTTGAACACAACCTCCATCTCATTCGTGCGATAGAAGCAAGGGGATACGAGGTGATGTGTCCGGCCCGGGACATCGAAGAGTGGGGGGAAGTCGGATTCTCTCCAGTGATCACCTTCCAGAAAGTCTTCAACGCCATCGCCGATTCCGAGCTGTTGGTGGTCGACCTCAAAGACGGGTACGGCGTGGAAGTCGCAGCCGGATTTGCTCGCGCGCTCAGAGTACCTGTCATCGTGACGGCACCGGAAGGGATCCGAATTTCGAGACCGCTAAGAGGAGTTGCCTCTCACGAAATCTTCTATCGGGACGCTCACGAACTCACTGGCCAGCTCCTAGACCCACGTGAAGTCGAAGTGATGATCCCGATAAAGGACGACGAGTCGTAATCGACTCTCCGGATTTGACCAGCTATCGCCTACAGACCATTAGGGTGACAAGGGAATGGCCGTGATCCGCAGAAAGCCTCGAAACGTCCAGCTCACTCAGGTAAGTCAGCTCACCGAATTGGCCAAAGAGAAACCCGTCTTGGTCGATTTCTGGTCGAGGGGCTGTCCGGCATGCCGCGCAATGGACGGAATAGTCAGCGAATTAGCCGAAGAATTCGAAGGCTCCGCTCATGTGGTAAAAGTGAATCTCACCGACATGCCCGAGTCCATACAGGCCTTCCGACTTCAAGGGACTCCCACATTCCTAGTTATGACCGCCAAGGAGGACGCCAGGAAACCGACAGCACGATTCAGGGCCTCGGGACTGGTCAAGAAGGAGATCCTCGCCAAAGCTCTGATCTCGGCGGGCGCCGAGACCCCCGACAGGTGATACCTTCCCACCGATGAGAACAACTCCGGTCTCGCTCTGGAAGGAATACGCCACCGAATCGATGCGTGACAATCCGGCTGACCCTCGAGACGAGATGGCTCGCCGCACGGTCGTGGTCCTTGTTACTGCCGCGGTAGCTCTCACCGGAATGCAGTACACCCGATCCTCCGTCCCCGATTTCTGGTACCTGAACGTGTCTCCAGGCGATGAGAGCCTCAGCCGCCTCATGTGGTGGGCTCTGGCGACCGTGTTCTGGTTCGTGGTGCCAGGGCTGATGTTGGCCCGCCTGTATCTGAAGATCCCGATAAAGGAACTAGGTCTTGGTCGTTTCGGGGTTCGCCGACACCTAGGTGTCTACATCCTGATGCTTCTCATCATGATTCCTCTGGTCACCGCAGTCTCCTTCACCCAACACTTCCAGGATGTCTACCCCTTCTACCGACCGGCGGTCGAGGAGGGAATCAGCGGGAGTCTCGGAATCTGGTGGCTCGGTTACGCCCTTCAGTTTCTTGGACTTGAGTTCTTCTTTCGTGGGTTCATGATCCATTCCCTCAAGCCGCATCTTGGTTTCGCGTCGATCCCCGTGATGATGGTCCCTTACGCCATGATCCACTTCAGGAAACCACTCCTTGAGACTTGCGGTGCGATCCTGGCCGGATTGGCTCTCGGGGCTTTGAGCCTCCGGACGAAGTCAATCTGGTTAGGCGCAGCGCTCCACATCTCTGTCGCGGCAACCATGGATATCGCCTCGCTAGCCCAGCACGGAGTTCTCTGGTGAGAACAAGACTCCTCCCGCAAGTGGCCGAGAGTCTCGGACTAGCCGCGATTTCAGGGTTAGTGGGATGGTTTGTCGGGCTTCCCTTCGGGATCCCGCTCTTGACGTCGACGGCCGCAGGCCTGAATGGGACAATTTCCGGTTCCCTCCAAACGTATTCCTTCACTTCCACCAAAGGGTGGTGGGCTTGGATACGCGACGTCACTTGGGCTCTTCCCAACACTGCGTTAGCCGTCACCGTATTCCTGCTTCAGCTTCTCCGCCGGGACAGCCGGTATCTCCCGGAACTCTCCAGACGACACAACAGAATTGTCTTCGCCGGGGGTTGGCGCCTAAAGCCAGGGTATGTAACAACCATCGGACATGTGGTCGTCAACGCTTACGACCGGAAAGAGCTCGACCAACCGACCCGGGCATCGCGCAACCGGCTGGTGGAGATCCACGAAGAACTCCACATCACCCAAGGTCGGCGTTACGGGATCATCTTTCTCCTCATCTACGTCGTTTGGGCGACCATCGGGCTTTTCCGTGCCGCAGCCTGGAAACTCTCAGGAGCCCCGGAACGATGGGGTGAGGTGTTGATGACCGCCGCGTATTTCTCCAACCCGTTTGAACGGGCCGCTTATCGGGCGGATTCGAACTGGCCTCCACGCGGTTCCATATCGCGGAAGCTCCGCCTTTGACGGAATGCCACAATCCAGTTCGAGGACAGTCTCCTATTCAGGCTTAGGAGCCTCAACCGGGGCCGCGATCACCCACGATCCAATCCCAAGGGTTTAAACCACCAAGATGGTCAGACCCCCGAGAAAAGGAACAATGAGGAGCACAACCAGAATCAGATACCCCAACAGAAATCGGGCAAATATCGATTTCTCCTTGATAATCAACCCACCCAAACCCGCGGCCACGGTAATCGGGGCAAGAGCGACCGCAACTGCCAGGAATGAGAACAAGATGACCAGAATCGGAATCATCACAAGAGCCGCAGGGAAAGCCGCTTCAGGGGAAGCCGTCACGAGCCTGGTCACGACCAACGCTCCCACCACAAAAGGCGAAAGCACTAGAGCCAGACCCCAGACAAACGCCGCGCCAGGCCGACTACCCAACCTCTCCGAGGCTTTGGTGACCGAGTTTCTCCCAAGCCAAATCACTAACAGCCCTCCGAGAAGCCCCAGCAGGATCGCCAACGTACCGCCAAATAGGATCATCGCTCGGATTCGGATGTTCATCGGGAGGGCATTCCTCTTAACCACGGACCCTTCCACCCCATCAAATGAACCAATGACTACAGGGTCTCCGGCGTAATAGAGATCACCGGCAATTCGGGTCCCCTCGACCATGATCAGTTTTCCGGTCTGGGTCTCGACGTCACCTAAGAATTGGCCTTCGAGCGTGGTCCGATGTTGATTCCCCTTCACCATCCTCGCGACTGTCCCCCCTAAGGTCAGCTCTCGAGCAAACACGAAGACGTCTCGTCCAATTTCGCCGTGACTATTCACCTTCCATGCTGTTGCCGCAAGATCCCCACCGATCACAGCTCCGTCGATGATCACTTCCTGCGCTAGAACCCTCACAGATCCTTCCACCACTCCGGTGATGGTCACCTTCTTAGCGATCGCGGTAACGGAACCGGTAACGGAACCATCGATGAACACCTCACCGACTGCGGCGGCCAATAGGTCTCCTTCAATTCGCCCGTGAACATCGATGCGATACCCAGCGGAATACAGATCCTCCTCGATAACCTCGTCTTCTCGAATAATGACGATGTCTGAACCTGCGGTCGAAGCCAGAGCCGGAGAAGAGGGCAATACGCCCAGGAACACCGAGGCGAGAACGAACGACTTAGAGAGGAAGCGCATATCCGACAAGATCTAGCAGGAATCCTGGGAAGAATCCCACTCCGATGGTCACCGCGGCTAGGGCAACAAGGACCAGACGTTGCCCGGGACCAACCGAAGGAGCGACATCAGAATCAGGTTCATCCAAATACATGGCAGCCACCACCCGAAGATAGAGATACACCCCAGGAATAGCGGCAATCAATCCAACGATTACCAGCCACTCAAAACCCGCATCCCAAGCCTGTCGAAGCACTCCGAATCTGGCGAAGAAACCTGAAGTCAAGGGGATCCCCGCCATCCCCAGTAGGAACACGGAGAAGACGGATGCCATCCAAGGGTTGGTCCGAGCCAGACCTCGATAAGCAGAAAGCGGAGAGCTAGACGAAGCAACCCCTGAAACCACGGATACCACTCCGAACGCCCCCAAGAGTTGGAGGCCGCAGACAATGAGATAGAACCAGATCGATGGCGTTCCCGCGACTCCCGCGGTGAATGCGGTGAGGACGAATCCGGCATGAGCTATCCCCGAATAGGCGAGGATCCTCCGGACATCTTCTTGGACCATTCCAACTAGCACCCCGAGGGCCATAGACAGGACTGAGACTGCCGCAAGGATCGGAATCCATTCATCAGCAAGCCCTTCAAACCCAATGAAGAGGATCCGCATTAACGCTACAAGTCCTCCAACCTTGGCGGCTACCCCTATGTACCCCACCATTCCAGCTGGCGCTCCCTGATAGACGTCGGGAGACCACGAATGGAACGGGACTGCCGAGATCTTGAACAGGAGGCCGATCATGACTAATCCCATCCCCACCAGAAGGACCAGAGGACGGAGATAGAGAGTCGAGTTCAAGTGCTGGCCAATATCCAGGACCGTGAGCTTCCCTGTCGCCGAGAACAGAAGAGCTACTCCGTAGACGAACACGGCCGAGGCCATTGCCCCAAGGAGGAAATACTTGATCCCCGCCTCTTGGGATTCAGTTCGATCCCGGCCGAACCCGGCAAGAATGTAGAGGGCAATCGAACCCACTTCCAGACCGAGATACATAAGCATCAATTGATTGGATGACGCCACAATCGAGAATCCCGCGAGGCTCAGCATCACCATCGCCAACGCTTCGGGAGCACGACTCTCTACTCGCTTGAAGAATCCCCAGCCCAAGAGAATCGCGATCAGAGCAGCGCCACCGAGGACGAACCTGGCCATCACCGAGAAGTGATCGAAGATCAGAGAATCCCCAAAATGGAGAAACGGGGCCGTGGACATGACCCCGAGCTCATAAATCCGGTCTATCCGGACCCACTGCCAGACCACCGTAGCCAACCCTCCAGCAATCACGGCAACAGCCATGAAACCGAGGAACCGCGCTCGGGGCCTCCAAATCGCACCGACCAAGAGGATCACAACTGCACCCAAGGCGAAGACCAGTTCGGGAGCAAGAGCGAGCCAGAATGCTGGACGCGTCATTGGTCTCCTCCGATCGGACCATTGACACCGATAAGCGACACCGGCTCGGGTACGTCATAGGCGGTTGCGAATTCGACGTGGCCGAGACTCTGATCCACTGAGGCTTCGGTGTTGTCGAGAAAGACCGTCGGGGAAGGACCGAGTACCAGCAGCAACAGAGCGATCGGTGTAAGGATGGCGACCTCGCGCCGATCGAGGTCCGCAAGATCCCTGTTCGCCGCCTTGGTGGTCTTCCCTGCGAAGACTCTCTCGTAAGCGCCGAAGAGGTATACGGCAGCGAGTATCCCTCCAAGGACAGCCACAATCGCCCACACCGGGAAGGTCGAATACGCCCCAACCAGTATCAGCAACTCCCCAACAAAACCATTGAGACCCGGGATTCCGACCGCCGCTAAAGCCAAGAGCAAGAAGAATCCGGCCATCAGCGGCATCGGCTTTGCCAAACCTCCGAAGTCCTTAATCTCTCGGGTCTGCCTTCGCTCGAAGATGCTACCCCCCAAGAGGAACAGCCCTCCGATAATCAACCCGTGATTCACGTTGTGAGCCAATGCGCCCTGCCAGGAGGCTTGGGAAAGTGCGAATACCCCCAGGACACTGAAACCCATCAGGCTGATTGAGGAGTAGGCGAGAAGCCTCTTCAAATCAGTCTGGGGTATCGCCACTGTCGCTGCGTAGATGATCCCAACCACAGCCAGCGAAACCATTATCGGTGCGGCGTCAACGCTCGCTCGGGGGAAAAGACCGACACAGATTCTGAGTAGTCCGTAGACACCCAGTTTGCTCAAGACCCCAGCCATCAGGATCGAACCGGGAGTTGGTGCTTGAACATACGCGTCTACGGCCCAGGTGTGGAAAGGGAAAACCGGGATTCTGATAGCGAACGCCAATGCAAAAACCGCGAAGAGCCATCTTTCGTCCCAAAGCCCTATCCGGAGCGAAGCCAAGTCGTCGAGAGCAAGCGACATCGCTCCCGTCTGGCCCTGGCTCGTGACTCCGAGAGCGATGATCCCGCCCAGCATCAGCGCCGACCCAACCGCAGTGAACAAGAAAAACTTCGTCGCCGCGTGCGCCCGCTTCTCGGAACCCCACATCCCAATGACGAAATACATGGGGATCAGAAGTACTTCCGAAAATGCGAAAAACACAAACAGGTCGATTGCCAAGAAAGCCCCCAAGAGCCCGGCTTCGAGAATCAGGATCAGCCCGACCAGACCTCTAGTTCGGTCGACGACACGGGCGGAAGCCACAATTGCGATTGGGACAAGAATGGTGGTGAGGAGCAACAAGCCCAACGAGATTCCATCTACACCTACCGCCCAGGTGATCCCCCAATCCGAATACAGAGCCGATTTCTCGACCATCTGATAGCCACCCTGGCCAGGGTCAAACCGATAGAACAAGAACCCCGATATCGCCAATGGGACAAGACTCAGGGCTGTCCCGATCGGCACAGCCCACGAGCTTCGTTTCGAGGGGACCAGGAACACCCCGAGCCCAGCAGCTAATGGAGCGAGGATTAGGGCCGTGAGGATCACACCACACTCCCCAATACCCAGGCCAGCACCAGTATGAGCCCCACACCGAATACGGCTGCGTAGTCGCGGAGATTCCCGGTCTGAAGCTTCCGAGCGCTCACACCAGCTCTACTCGCCAAACCAGCGACACCTTCAACCCCACGGTCTATCACAGTGTGGTCGAGCCTAGAGGCGACAAACTCACTCAGTCTTCGAGCCGGTTTGGTGAGAGTCCGCCCGTACAGAGAATCAACCCGGTACTCAGCTTCCCAGAACGTCCAAAGCCGCCCCAACGGGCGTTCGAACGCTCTCCACGCCGGACGAGGCTTTCGATACACCCAGAATCCGAGGAACCCGCCAATCAAACTTGCGACCACCGCCACCCCAGCCAAAACGAAGAACAATCCGAAATCATCTTGAGGCAAGGACAACCCCGTTCCTTGGAGAACCGGACTGAGGAAGCTCTCCAGCCCGAGTCGCCAAGGCGTGTTGACTAACCCGATCACCGTGGAGACAATCGCCAGAATAACGAGGGGGACGAGCATGGTTCCA
>CAYTVW010000082.1:5535-7340 GCA_964441865.1 uncultured Acidimicrobiaceae bacterium | reverse complement strand
TAAGGAACTACCAGGTTCGGCCGGTCGACCCGGCCGCTGTTGAACGAATAGTCAATGCGGGGATCCGAGCTCCCAGCGCCGGCTTTTCTCAGGGGCAAAGCTTCGTCATAGTCACTGACCCGGACCGCCGGAAACAGATCGCCCTCGCCGCCGGCGAAGATTCATACATCAAGAGGGGATTCGATCCATGGATCTCTCGAGCACCGGTTCATATCGCGATCGTCGTCTCTCCAGACGCCTACCTCGAGAGATACCACGAACCAGATAAGGGAAACGGAACAGAGCAGATTTCTGCTTGGCCAGTCCCCTACTGGTGGGTCGATGGAGGGGCTTCCCTAATGGCGATTCTGTTGGCTTCGATCGCTGAAGGACTCTCGGCCGGTTTCCTGGGTGCCCATTCCATCCCCACTCTCGCCGATGTTCTCCAACTCCCTGAGCGTTCCCTACCATTGGGGGTTGTCACCATCGGATATCCTCTTCCAGATCGAGTTTCGTCCTCGGTTCAGCGTGGAAGAAAAGACCTTCAATCTGTTGTGTATAGGGAGGTTTGGGGCGGAACTCATGAAGCCCGCGCAGACTAAGTAACAAATCTGGTTGTGGAGAGACTTGAACGGTATGAAAGAGCGGAACCCAATTCGGGAATTGAAGAATTATGGAGAGTCGATGGCCTCCGAGGTTCCACAAGAGCGTGCCCGGAACATCACACTCCTTGCACTCCAGAACGGACGCCCCACATTCAGAGCCCGTAGGGTCATCGCTCTGGTGGGACTAGCTGCCTTCTTCAACCTGGCCCTCGCGGCCTCCGCCGATTCAGCAATCTCTGGTGATCTTCTGTATCCCGTGGACCGAGGATTTGAGAAAATCGAAACACTCTTCGGTTTCGACCATCGCCAGGAGAGGATTTCGGAAGCCCACAAGCTTTCAGAGAAACACCAGAACAGTGAAGCGATCCAAATGGTGATCGAATCCTTAGGCGCCGACGCTCCCGCCGAACTCAGGACCGCCTTGGAGGCTTCTCGGAACGGTGTGGAGACTTCTGGCGATGCATGGAACACCTTCTCGCAATCGACTAATCGTCTGATTGAGTCGGTCCAGAACATGTATACCTATGAGCACCAGCACGGAACCCCGTCGCAAGACCAGGCAGAATTGGTCCGAGAGAGGGCAAGAGAGGTTGCCCAGGCCGCTCAGGGACTGAAAAAAGGTCAGTCTGAGGATTCCCCTTCGGTGACTTCTCCCGGCCGGAGTGGAGAAGGCTCACCCTCGGCCACAGCCCCCGGGCGGAGCGACAACCCGGCCGGAGCTGCCAGCCTTGGAAACTCCTCTAGGCTCATTCCCTGAACAGGGTACAAGGACGTCTAGCCTGAGTTCATGACCTTGGATGCTCCTTCCGTAAGCGGCTGGCCGCCCGACCCCGCATCGGTGAAAAAGGCCGCTTCGGGCGATCGCGATACCTTGGGTGGAATCCTACAGCTCGGATATCCCCGCCTCGTCTCTTTCTTCCGAGGCATGGGTATGACTCCCGAAACCGCACAGGACCTCGCATCCGAGACAACTGAGGCCGCCGTGAAGAACCTAACGAAACTCCGTTCGCCGGAAGCCTTCGAAGGCTGGTATTGGGCAATCGCCAGGAACCGATTCAAGACACATCTGCGTCGAGGACGTATCCGAGTCGACGAACGCGTCGACCCTCTGCCGACCGATCCAGCCGACCAGACTGCCGAAAACGATGAGCACCGCCTAATCAGAGAAGCTCTAGAAGACCTACCCATCCGCGACCGTCACTTGCTTTGGCTTCGTGGGGT
>CAYTVW010000082.1:0-5525 GCA_964441865.1 uncultured Acidimicrobiaceae bacterium | reverse complement strand
ACGAAGATATAGCACGGCGTCTTTCACTTAAGGCCGGAGCAGTCAGAGTGGCCACGATGCGTGCCCGGACTCGACTGGCCGACGCATATAGGCGACGAGGCTTCGAAGTCATCGACTGACTCCCCCTCTCTCTAGGCCTGGGTCTCAGAACCCCGGAGACTCTCGCTCAAGAATATGGATACCTTCGATACAAGCATCTTGAGCCAAAATCGGCTTTCATGATGCCGTATGTCTGAGCCGATCCGATCCCTTCAGAACGAACGAATCAAGGGATTGGTCCGTCTCCGCCAGCGACGCGAGAGAGACAAATCGAAAACCTTCCTGGTGGAAGGCCGCCGCGAGGTTGAGCGAGCTCTGGAAGCGGGGGCCAAGATTGACTCTCTTTTCCTTTGTCCTCAACTCTTCTCGCGCGATATCCGAACCTTGGGTTCCACTGCGCAGCGGCTGGGAGCAGAACTGATCGAACTCGGAGTTGCCGCGTTCAACAAAGCCTCATATAGGGAGAACCCAGATGGGGTCCTCGGGGTGTTTCAGCAGTTCGACACTTCCCTAAGCACGATCAATCTTCTGGGCCATCCTCTCCTCTTGGTGGTTGAAGGTATCGAGAAACCCGGGAATCTAGGAACAATGATGCGAACAGCCGACGCCGCTGGAGTCACCGGGGTGATTGTCTGTGATCCGGCGACCGATCCATTCAATCCGAATGTCGTCAGAGCATCAATGGGGGCTTTGTTCTCTGTTCCCCTAGCAACGGCATCGACTGCTGAGACTCTTAGTCTTTTGAGAGGATCTGGAATCCGAACTGTCGCCACTACACCAGACACGGACACCGTGATCTGGGATGTCGACTTCCGCGGAGCAATCGCCATAGTGATCGGTACCGAAGACACCGGTCTCTCCCCGACCTGGCTCGAGAATTCAGGAGTCCAGGCCCGACTCCCGATGGCCGGATCGGCCGACTCTCTGAACGCAGCTACCGCCGCCGCTGTGTGCCTGTTCGAAGCAGTGAGACAACGACGGGATCGCTACCGTCAAGAATCCTCTTGAATCCCGATCTCAATCCCGTCGGAACGGTCACACCAACGGCAAATCACCTTCTCGACCTGCAACTCGAGGATCTCCTCTTCGTCGACATGTGGCTCCCCACCCAGTGTCAGGTGCAGAAAACGCCTTCGCTTTAGAACCTCGACCACATCGAAACGGGTCTTGTTACCGCAGTGGGAGCACCGATACGTCTGAGACATACTGCAGGGTACCGCATAACGACCCTACCACTGGCATCGAACACCAGTTCGAGGTAACCTCACCTTGTGCACTCCGCTACATCTGATGTGGTTGATCGGTCCCCGCCTAGAAGCGGTGATCCCCGCCAACTCGGCTTTGACGATCTCGGGACTCCCCTCTGCGACGTAACGTTCTGCGTCGTCGATATCGAGACCACCGGGACCGCTCCGTCCAACTGCGGAATAACCGAAATCGGAGCCGTCAAAGTCCGTCACGGCGAGGTTCTGGGGACGTTCCAGACCCTGGTCAATCCAGGAGAGCCAATACCGGCCCCAATCACGCTCCTAACTGGAATCACAGAAAGCATGGTCGTGGATGCTCCTTTCATCTCTGAGGTGATCCCTTCATTCTTGGAGTTTCTGGGGAACGGGATCATCGTCGGTCACAACATTCGTTTCGACCTGGGTTTTCTCAACGCTGCCGCCAACCGTTTCGGGTATGGCCAAATCTCTAATCCTTCGGTCGACACTCTGGCATTGGCCCGACGCCTGATTCAGTCCGAAGTCCGGAATCTTCGTTTGGGGACCCTCGCCGCCCATCTTCGATCGCCTGTATCCCCGGATCACCGGGCACTCTCCGACGCAAAGGCGACTCTTCATGTCTTCCATTCACTCCTCGAAAAAGCGGGAAGTATCGGAGTCACCGGCCTGGAAGACCTACTCTCGCTCCCCCGAGCCAAGGGATCTCCTCACTACGAGAAACTCCGTTTGGCCCGCGATCTCCCTCGGCTCCCCGGGGTCTACTTGTTCCGTAACCGAGACGGAGAAGTGGTCTATGTGGGGAAAACGAGGAACCTGAGAAATCGGGTTTCCTCGTATTTCTACGGGGATAGTCGACGATCTACCGCCGATCTCCTCCGTCAACTGGACTCAGTCGACCACATCGTCTGTTCAGGGAACCTGCATGCATCGGTGATAGAACACAGACTCATACACTCTCATCGACCCAGGTTCAACCGAATTGATCGGCCCCCCAAGGCGAATCATTATCTGTCACTCACCGTTGAAACCTTCCCTCGCCTGTCGGTGACCAGAGGGAGCAAGCCGGGTTCAGGACTTGTCTTGGGTCCCTTCAGGTCACTCCAGGCCGCCGAGAAAGTAAGAGCGGCGATCTGGGAAGCGGTCCCGATCAGGAGATGCAGCGGAAGCCCCGGCTCGAAAAGCGGTCTTTGTACCTCGGCCCAGCTCGGTCTGGCTCTCTGCCCCTGCAACGGAGACCTCTCCGAGGATGAATACCGCCCGGTTGTCGAGAGACTGATTGAAGGCGTCCGGAATAATCCCCAGATTCTCCTCGATTCGATACTCGAACGGATCCGCCAATGTGCATCCAACCTCCGTTATGAGGAGGCCGCCTCATCAAGAGACCGTTATGAGGCACTCAAGAGAGCCATCGAGCGGCAGTGGCAATGGGAGTCTTTGATGACCGCAGGGCGATTCGAAGCCCTTCACCCTGATGGCGAATGCGCTGTCATCGACCACGGACATCTCGCCGAGTCTTGGATCGCCGGAGAAACACCCCCTTTGCTCCCCGATCCCGCCGCTCCTCACCCCAACTACCTGATTCCACCTAACGTAGGCGCGAGCGTCGAGGCAAATCTCATTTGGAAATGGATCTCCGAGCCAGGCGTCGAGATCGTCGATGGTGACACTCCCATCCCCCCACCCATGATCCCCTCTCTCGACTCGCTCGAGTGAGCTAGCTTTCGCTTTCTACCAGACCCATCTCGCCCGTTATCCCCCTCCGGACTCAAACCGTAGGCTCCTCCGAGCCCTCGCGTGTCGCCAATGGCCCCTCACAACAACTTGAGGCTGTTCCATCTCTCCTGTGCCACCACAAGGCCTATGGGATCGATCGTGGAGACTCAATCCTCTCGAAACAAGGCGATAGCATCGGCCACCGTGAATCGGGACTCATAAAGGGCCCGCCCTACGATCACCGCTTCCGCACCCAAAGCAGCGATTGGGCCAAGGTCCCCGAGTGTCCCGACGCCGCCCGAAGCGATCACTGCCAGCCTTCCGTCTTCGATCACTCGACGTGTCAGCTCGGCTTCCGGGCCTTCCATAGTCCCATCTCGTCCGATCCCCGTAACCAGTGCCCTGACCACACCGTTGGCAGCCAAACCATCGATCACTTCTCCAAGGCTCTTCCCAGCGTCCAGCCATCCTTGACCTTTCGCCTTCCCGTCTTTCGTCACGTCGACCGCAGCGACGACTCTGTCGAGCGAGCCGATTTCGGCGAGGATTTCCGGATTCCACACCGCCGCCGTCCCCAAGACCACTCTCGACGCTCC
This sequence comes from uncultured Acidimicrobiaceae bacterium, assembly GCA_964441865.1. Lineage (GTDB taxonomy): Bacteria > Actinomycetota > Acidimicrobiia > Spongiisociales > ZC4RG35 > CAYTVW01. The sequence continues at coordinate 1,951 of CAYTVW010000082.1, read as the reverse complement.
TGCCTCAAGCGCTTCTATGGCCATCTTGGACGTCCGAATCCCACCCCCGATCTGAAAAGGGATCTCACCTCTCCCTAGACGTTCCCAGAGTCCGCGATTTGGGGAACCGGTCCGTGCCCCCTCTAAATCCACTACATGGACCAGGTCGGCTCCCTGGTCCACCCACTCTTTTGCTTGAGCCACCGGGTCTTCTGAGTAGACCGTCACATGGTCGTATTTGCCATGGAGGAGTCGGACGACTTTTCCGTCTAGGACATCAACCGCCGGGATAATTTGAAACATGATTAGAGCTTACCCTATTGTGCTAGCATGTTAAAACGCTGATCTCGGTGGTTTCTAAACCCCGAATGAGAAGGAACCTAGAAAATGCTCCCCCAAGACGACTGGCATAACCCGAATAGCCCCGATCTCTTCGAAGCGATTCTCTCTCTTGAGAATGCGCAAGAGGTGGAAGCGTTTTTCAGAGATTTGTGCACCAGGAAAGAGCTCGACGAGATGTCCCAACGCTGGGCAGTGGTCCTACTTCTCTCTGAAGGTATCCCCTACCGAGAGATTGCTGAGAAAACAGGAGCTTCAACCGCAACCGTAACTCGAATCAACCAATGGCTTCAACACGGAACCGGCGGATACCGGATGGTGCTTGAGAGGAGAAATCGATGACAGATGTCCTTCGGATGGCTATCCCCAACAAGGGACGGCTCTTTGAGCCTACGGTCGGCCTCCTCAAAGAGGCCGGACTCTCGTTCGAAGTCACGGAACGTTCCTTGACTTCGAGGGTCCGCAATGCCGACATTGAGCTGCTCTTCGTGCGAACCCCCGATATTCCCGAGCTGGTTTCCGATGGTGTCGCTCAACTCGGGATCACCGGTCAAGATCTACTCGTTGAATCCAACCTCGATCTCTCAACTCTTATTGAACTCGGTTATGGCCGTTGCCGCGTCGCTGCGGCCGTGATGAATCAGTCGCCGATCCAGTCGATCGAAGAATTCGACGGACTCCGGGTCGCTACCTCGCACAACTCGATCACTAACAGATATTTCGCTGGCCTCGGACTCTCCGTCACAGTGATCCCTCTCCGCGGATCGATCGAGGTAGCCCCGCGGCTTGGTGTCGCCGACGGGATCGTTGATCTCGTCTCCACCGGATCGACTTTGATCATGAACGGTCTCCGAGAAATAGGGACGTTGCTCGAATCCGAGGCCGTTCTAATCACCCGACCCGAGATCACCAATGGCTCAGTCGCCCGAATCGCTACAGCGCTCCGAGCCGTGGTCACAGCCCGATCCAAACGCTACGTCCTCCTCAACGCCTCGGCTGAGTCTGTAGAAGCCATCTCCAACCTGATCCCCGGACTCGAAGCCCCCACCGTCGTTCCGCTTGCCGAACAAGGATGGGTAGCTATCCACTCGGTAGTCGAAGCCAGTGAAATCTGGAGTCTCTTACCTCGACTCGAGGCTGCCGGAGCCAAAGGCATACTTGTCCTCCCAATAGACCAGGTGATCCCATGAACCGTCTTCAACGCATCGAATACGAAAACCTCACGGATACCGAGCGCAAATCGATATTTCGGAGGATGGCCATAACCGACAGAAAAGTCCGTGAGGGCGCAACAGCCATCTGCGACGACGTCGCCGCTAGAGGTGACAAGGCTGTAGCCGAATACGCTGAAAAGTATGGCGGCGGGTTCCGCCGGGTCGCCGACTCCGAGCTGAAAGCCGCGGTCGAATCCCTGGCCCCTGATCTCGTCGAGGCGATGCGATCAGCCATAAACAACGTTGAGACATACCACAGGGCTCAGCTCCCACGCGACCTCCAAGTCACCACGGCTCCAGGAGTCCAAATCAACCGGAAGTGGTCACCTCTGGATCGTGTTGGGTGTTACGCGCCTGGCGGCAAAGCAGCGTATCCGTCAACCGTGATCATGACCGTCGTCCCAGCTCGCGTCGCAGGT
>CAYTVW010000081.1:0-7362 GCA_964441865.1 uncultured Acidimicrobiaceae bacterium | reverse complement strand
GTCGGAGCAAAAGCCTTTCGACAGAATTCGTCTCTCAAAGCCCCGGGATTCCTCATGTCGCCATCAGAAGCGTCAGAGAATGCCACCCCTGGTTCTACGAGAATCATCCTTCTACGAAGGGAGGAATCTCAAGACCGCCAGAAGATGATTCCGATTCCCCCACAGTAAGGTCGAAAGCCCGAGGGCGCGCTGGCTTCGCCGGAATCGGTCCGGCATCATTCATCACGGTGGGCATCGGCCGCTTCTTCCTTCCTCCGTCGAACCCCGCCGCGATCACTGTCACCTTGATGTCATTCCCGAGAGAATCATCGATCATCGCACCAAAAATGATTTCTGCATCCGGATCCGCTCGAGACGAAATCACCTGTGCTGCGGTGGTCGCCTCATGAAGAGTCATATTCGATGGTCCCGATATAGAAAGCAGCAGTCCCGACGCACCCTCCATAGAAATCTCCAGCATGGGACTCGAGATCGCTCGGTTCGCGGCCTGTGTCGCTCGGTCATCACCCGATGCAATGCCAATCCCCATGACTGCGGTGCCTGCGTCGGCCATCACGGTTTTCACATCGGCGAAGTCAACGTTGATCAGGCCCGGAGTGGTGATCAGATTGGTGATTCCGGCTACTCCGTTGGTGAGGACTTCGTCGGCTAGCCGGAACGTCTCCGTCATCGGGGCCTTGGGATCTCCGATCTCCAATAGGCGATCATTGGGGATGACGATCAGAGTGTCAACAGCGTCCCGAAGCGCAACGATTCCTTGTTCCGCATGAAGAGCGCGCCTCCTACCCTCGAACCCAAACGGGCGGGTAACAACTCCCACCGTGAGAGCCCCCAGGCTCCTTGCCACCTCAGCAACAATGGGAGCACCGCCGGTCCCGGTTCCACCGCCTTCACCAGCAGTGATGAACACCATATCGGCCCCTTTGAGGACCTCTTCCAGTTCGTGACGATGGGCTTCGGCAGCTGCGCGTCCAACTTCGGGATTCGCCCCTGCACCGAGCCCTCGAGTGATCTCTCTTCCGAGATCGAGCTTCACGTCCGCATCGGACATCAGGAGGGCTTGGGCATCGGTGTTTAGCGCAACGAACTCCACGCCCCGGACCCCCGAAGCGATCATACGATTGAGTGCGTTGACGCCTCCGCCCCCAACTCCGATAACCTTGATTACGGCCAAATATTCGCCCATTTTGTTCATCTCTTGATCCCCCATGAAGGGTGCATTCCCAGCCGCCATCTCGACCAAGTGTCCATATTCGTCCCGCCGACAACCTTCCTGCTCGCGATCCTCGGCATAGAGCTTTACCTGACGTTAGCGGTTTCGCAAAGCGAAGAGATCTCAACCTCCACGACAGGTTTAGGCTTTAGCCCCTTCTGGGCTTCCCCAATATCAATCTGAATCGGGTAACCGAACCGCCGGTCGCGATGGTGCTACAACCGAGATTGTCGATCCAGGCTCCGGATTTCGGTCCAATACTGCGCCAAGAGCAAGAGCCTTCTCCTTGCCTTCTGAACTGCTTCCTATCCGCACTCGGAATCCCATCACCGACCCCTCGAGCCCTTCTTCTCCCACGAAGATTACCGCGCCTCCCCGAAATTCTTCCCTGAGGGCAGCCGAGAACTCCGCAGCTGTCATCAGAGCGCGATCCGTGCTTCCGCCTTCCAGAGTCCCGGGCCACAGGATCGTCGCTGTCGCCTCGTCTCTCCCACCCCTTGGTTCCAGAAGAACACCGTCAATGGAGATCAGCCACCACCCATCCGGGGTCTCGACTACCGCCGCCGCCTCTCTTTCCTCCAAGATGATTGTGAGCTGATGAGGCCACTCCTGAACAACACTCACACTCTTGACCCAAGGATCTAGAGAAATCTCCTCGGCAAGTCCTCCGGTGTTTACCGTCGCTAAAGGCTGCCCGACAAGGATCCCTTCCTTCTCAAGTGCCAACTCGATTGACACCTTCTGTGCTCCAACCACATTGATGGTCTCTAGAGCGAACAGACCCGATCGGAGGACTACCCACGCCGCGACACCGACAAAGGCAACCACCAACGCAATCTGGAGTCCTCGACTGAGCCTCGACCGAGCCCGCGTCTCCGAGACTTTCTGACGTCTCACAGCCATTCGCGGATCCATCGTCAGGAGAACTTTCCGACGAACTGGATCTCGTTCTCAAGCCGTATCCCTGTCTCCTGCAGAACACGATCCCTGACAGTCTCCACCAATTCATAGACTTCCTGAGCAGTCACACCCTTCTCGGCGACAAAGAAATTGGCGTGCTTATCCGAAACCGAGACCCTCCCTACCGAGTAACCCTTAAGACCAAGATCATCGATGATCCGACCAGCAGAATCACCCTTCGGGTTTTTGAAAACACTCCCAGCGTTGAGAGCACCACCGGGTTGGTGCTCCTTTCTCCACCGAATGACCTCACGAATCCGTTCTTCCCCTTCCTCCGAATCCCCTTCGTCGAAACCGAATTGGGCGTACATGACTACTTGTTGGGAATGGATATTCGTGCTCCTATAAGAGGCGCCAAGATCCTGAATTGTCTTCTCGGAGCTCGCTCCACTGCGGAAATCAAAAACTTCGACGCTTCGTAGCCAGTCTTTCGTCTCCCCACCGTGACCTCCCGCGTTCTGGCGGATCGCGCCACCGACCGATCCGGGGATTCCCACATAGAACTCCAATCCCAGACGCCCCTTGGCGACAGCCGATCTCGCCAACGCCGGGAGCGGCACAGCACCTCCTGCCCGAATCTTGGTTGGAAGGTGATCTATGCCAAAAAACTCCCCACGCAGCCTCAACACCAATCCGTCGAATCCCCGATCCGAGATGACGAGATTGGATCCTCGACCTATCACCAATACCTCGACGGGAGATCCCTGCCATGCCTCTCCGAGTCGGAGCAACTCTTCGTGGGAGGAAACCTCTGCGAAGAATGCCGCTGGTCCGCCCACCTTGTAGGAAGTGAAGGACCCAAGCGATACATCGCACCGGACAGCCCCCGTCTCCTTGAGATCTGAAAGAGATGTCATAAGGCAATTTCCCTCAGGAGTTCGGTAGCGGAGACAGTTATATCGCCAGCTCCCATTATCACTACCAGATCCCCTTCCGAGACCATTGCGGCGACTTCGGATGCCACATCGACTCGATGAGGAACGTAGAACACTTCCGCAGTCCCTGCCGACTTCGCCGCGGAGACAATCAACTCGCCCGTTATCCCGGGACGCGGAGCCTCTCGAGATCCATAGATATCGGTTACGACCACCCTATCCGCAACCGCAAGAGCCTCTCCAAACTCTTTGGCGAACCTCTCAGTCCTCGAATAGAGATGAGGTTGGAACACACCCCATAGGCGCCCGGGATGAAGCGACCGGGCCTCGGTGAGCGTTGCGGCAACCTCCGCCGGGTGGTGTGCGTAGTCGTCGATAACGGTCACCCCGCGCACCGTTCCTCGATTCTCAAACCGTCGCCGTAACCCCAGAAATCTCCCTAATCCTTCAGCCGCGGCGTGCGGATCTAATCCCATTTCCCAAATCAGGGCCAAAGCTCCGGCCGCGTTACACACCATATGTGCCCCACTTCGCGGGATCCGAGCCTGCACAGCATCTGTCCCCCCCGAAAGAAGGAATCTCGAAGATCCCCGCTCCGAGATCACCTCGCCGATACGGTATTTCGTTCCCTCGCTGATCCCATAAGTGACCCCGCCGATCGCTGCTGCCAGACGAGCACCCCCAATGTCGTCACCACAGACAACGACCGGTCCTCTCACTGCTTTCGCAACCCTGAGGAATGCGGCATCCACGGCCGAAAGATCGCGATAAAACTCTCCGTGATCAAAATCAACGTTGGTGACAACGAGGCCTTCAAGTTCCAGGGATTCGAAAGTCCCGAACGCTTCATCGGCTTCCAACACTAAGAGATTGTCTCTCCCCACAATCGCGTTAGTCCGAAACTCGACCATTTCAGCTCCCAGAACCACCGACGGATCTTTTCCACAAGCCCTGAGACCGGTGGCCAACATCGCAGTCGTGGTGGACTTCCCGTGAGTCCCGGTCACGCCAACAGTCGGGATCTCCTTAGTTAGAGCGTTGAGGAGTTGCGGCCTATTCCACACTTCGGCCCCGAAAGATCTGGCAGCTTTCAGTTCAGCGTCTGATTCCGGGACTGCCGACGAAGCCACAACCAGCTCCATAGACTCCATCCGATCGGGACGGTGACCTTCCCACACTTCGATTCCAAGATCACCCAACGAAGCCAGGGTCTCCGATGGCTGCTGGTCTGACCCAGTCACTTCGAAACCTCGGCCGTGAAGGAGTTTGGCCAAGGCGCTCATGCCGGCTCCTCCAGCACCGACCAGATGGATCTTTCTGTATCCGTCCAGTTCACTCATGAAGACTCCTCATCGCTTCTGCCACTATCGATGCGGAATCTGGACGACCCATCTCTAGCGCGGCCTCGGCCATCCTGTGAAGGGTTCCCTGATCTTCCAGAATCCGATGGACCGCTACCCCCAAAGAGGCAAGATCTTCTTGTTTCAGGACAATCGAAGCTCCCCCTGATGCCAGAGACTCCGCATTAGCCACCTGATGCCTTCCCGATCCAAAAATCCCTGGGACAAGAATGCTCGGCGTCCCGGTAGCCAGGAGTTCAGCTACAGCCCCTCCTGATCGGGAGACAACCAAATCGGAAGCTGCGTAAAAGAGATCCATCCGATCTTCGAACCCCACCAACCGCCATGTCAGGTTTGCTTTCTCGCGGTAGGAGTTCATCTTCTCAACATGGCATTCCCCACACAGATGAAGTATCTGGATTGGAGGTCCGTTCCATTCGGCGACCAGGCGAGCGACACCATCGTTAATGGCACCGGCCCCCAAGCTCCCACCAAACACTCCCAATACTGGGAGCCCAGATATGAGGTCGTAACGTTTCAGTGCCTCACCACGAAGAGAACCTCGATCGAATCTCGAGAACATGGAACGAAGCGGGTTCCCAACCCATTCGGCATGAGGAATCCCCTCGGTTCTGGGGAAAGCTCCAAAGCTTCGAGAGGCCACCCGAGAAGCCAACCGGCTCCCCAAACCAGCCTCCGCATTCTGCTCAGACACCACGACTTTCGCTTTGGTCGTACGTGCCGCAAGAGCCGCCGGAGGCGTCACATACCCACCCATACCCAAGACTACGCGAACACCCCTTCGTCTGAACTCACCGCGTAATCTTGTCACCGCTCGGATCATCACGATTGGAAGCGCCAGATTCGACAAGCTCAGGCTTCTCCGAAGCCCCCGGATCTCCACCTCGAAAAACGGGAACCCTTGCTCTGGATACACCGACGATTCGAGCCTGTCTCCTCCAACGAAAAGGATCTCAGATCTTTCTACTCCAGACTCGACCAGCGCCTCTCCGACAGCTAGCCCCGGGAAGACGTGGCCTCCGGTCCCGGCAGCGGCAATTGCATAACTCATAGGACTACGTTTCTCAACGCCGAACAGCTCTCGCCGCCCGACGCCGCTCGGCCGAGGCTTTTCCTCGATTGGGATGAGGAGTGTGAGCTGGGACACTTTTTCTTGTCGTCCCCGACACCCTGGTACTCGCCTTCGCGTTCACTCTCCCCCGTCGACTCTCCGGAGGTCCCGAGTCTGGGGTCCTCTTCACTGTGACGGGGACCGCAACCGCCTTGAAATCGGGAGATGAACGAGAAATGTTGATCAGGACTCCGGTAGCTCCCATCGCCATCATCACCGCGGTGCTCCCAAAAGACATGAAAGGGAGAGGTATTCCTGTGATCGGAAGAGCACCGATCACTCCACCGATATTCACAATCGCCTGAACACATATCCACGAAGTTATCCCGGCTGCCAGCATCCTCCCAAACGCGTCACGAGCCCTCATGGCTATCGACCAACCAATCATTGAAAACACGACGAATAGGACGATCACTGACATCGCTCCCAAGAACCCCGCTTCTTCTCCGAAGATGGCGAAGATGAAGTCGGTGTGGGCCTCGGGCAGAAAAAACCACCGTGCCCGACTCGCCCCCAGTCCGACCCCTGTCAGACCTCCGTTTGCGAGGGCATACATGCTCTGAATCGCCTGATATCCGTCTCCCAGCGGATCCGCCCAAGGGTTCCGAAAGGAGATGATTCTTGCGAATCTGGTCGAGTTAGCCTTCGCCAGAATCATTCCGCCGACCATCGCTACCGATGCCGTAAGCCCCACAAAGGAGATCGGAGCCGCGGAGGTGAACAACACACCCATGGCTGCCCCGGTGATCACAATGACGGTTCCCAGGTCCGGTTGCTTCATCACCAGAAGGCAAACCACACCAAGGTAAATAACAACCAGACCAGCGAACTGCGAGAAGTCGTCCAACGATCTCCGTTTCCTCTCCAGAACCGTTGCCAACGCGACGATCACTGCGAACTTGGCGAACTCTGAAGGCTGAAACGACAGATTCCCAAAACGAAACCAAGCCCTTGATCCGCCGACGGTCCGACCCGTCGCCAGTACCAAGACCAGCAACCCGATCGCAGTCAGGTAGAGGGGTATGGCGATGTGTTTGTAGGCTTTGTAGGAGATCCGACTGGTAATCCACATGAGGACGACTCCCAGACCGACTCCTCTGAGTTGCTGACGAAAATACAAAAACCGGTCGATTTCTCCTTCTTTGATCGTCGAGTTGATAGCAAGAGTCGAAGAGGCAGATAGTGTCGCAGTCAGTCCCATGATGATCAGAATCGCAACGATCCCTACGAGAATCGGGATGGTACGCCCATGAAGGATCCCTCGGATCCGAGGTCTCCTTACAGCCGTTTTCACGGCATCGGCGGTGGCGAGCTGCGTCATCTCTCCCCCATGATGCCGCGAACAACCGTAGAAAATGCGTCACCTCGCTCAGAGTAAGAGCCATACATATCGAAGCTCGCTCCTCCTGGTGCCAGAAGAATCGTGTCTCCGGGCTCGGCCAGTTCTATCCCCTGACGAACGGCGGACTCCATGTCGCCAGCAGATTCCGAATAGACCCTGGCCGCCTCCACAACGGTATGGCCAGATTCTCCTATTCCGATCACAGCCTTGATGTTCGGCTCACGTCCTAACGGAGATAGATCTAGTCCTTTAGATAACCCCCCAGCGATCAGAATCACTGACGGAAAAGAGCGAATTGCGGCCAATGCGGCGTGCGGATTCGTCGCCTTCGAGTCGTCGACGAATCGAATCCCATCCCAAACCCCGACCGTCGTGAGACGATGCGACCCCGGAACGAACCCCCTGGCGACATCGCTGACTCCTTCAGAACTTGCTCCCATCTCCCTCGCCGCCACCCCAGCCGCCACTATGTCGAGAAGGAAAGCCGCTCCTCCAACCCG
>CAYTVW010000080.1:0-7363 GCA_964441865.1 uncultured Acidimicrobiaceae bacterium | reverse complement strand
GGCAAAGGGCATCGAGTCCCAAACACTGAAGCTTTTCGAGTAGCTCGGCGTCGGCGAGTTCCATTGATCACATTCATGAACAAATGTGATCGTCCGGGACTCGCTCCACTTGAACTGATCGACGATCTTGAGGCTCAGCTTGGCCTCATCGCGACGCCAATGACGTGGCCGATCGGCCTGGGGCCGGATTTTGTCGGAGTCATTGATGTTCGCGACGGGGGGATCTGGGAGTTCGAGAGATCGGCTCGTGGAGCGAAGAAGGCAACGGAAATCAAGGTGGAGAGCCTAGATGTCCTCGGGAGGGTTGGGGAAGAAGCATCTGGAGAGCTTGAACTCCTCCTTGGGGTAGGGGCTGCTCACAACACAGAGAGGTTCTTGGAGGGAGAGACGACACCGGTGTTTTTCGGTTCAGCTCTTTGGAATTTCGGGATTCAGCAAGTCTTGGATGCTGTTGCGGAGATGGCTCCACCACCGTCGGCTCGAGAGGACAAAGATGGATTCGAGATCCCGATCGACGGAGAGTTTTCAGGTTTCGTGTTCAAAATTCAGGCCAACCTTGATCCGCGCCACCGAGACCGGATCGCCTTCATCAGAGTGTGTTCGGGAGTATTCGAGCGGGGGGCTCAACTAGTGAACGGGCGGACCGGTCGAGGGTTCTCAGCCAAGTACGCCCACCAGATGTTCGGAAGAGAGCGTGACACCGTTGAAACCGCCTATCCGGGAGATATCGTCGGGTTGATCAACGCAATGGATTTGGCAGTGGGAGACACCTTGAGCGTCTCGGGGAAGATTGCTTACCCTGCTATCCCCACCTTTGCACCGGAACACTTCCGGCAGGCATACAACATGGACACCTCTCGGTTCAAGCAGTTCCGCCGCGGAATGGCCGAGCTTGATGAAGAAGGAGTCGTCCAGGTGCTTCGTCACCCGGAACGAGGCGAGCAACAGCCCATACTGGCGGCAGTAGGACCACTCCAATACGACGTGGCGCTTCATCGTCTGGAACACGAATATGGGGCGAGTGTTGATCTTCAGCCGACCCCGTATTCGATCGCTCGAAGGACGGATCCGGAGGGGGCAGAGACACTTCGGGGGGTTAGGGGTGCGGAGGTGTTAACAAGAGCAGACGGGACTCTCATGGCGTTGTTCCAGAGTGTTCACCGGTTGGACGCGGTTCAAAGGGACCATCCGGATCTGTTGTTGGACACGATTGTTGTGAGATAGGGGGGGGCATCTAGCCGGGTGGCTTGCGAAGCGTAAGGACGAATTCTGTCCAGCCCTCGGAACGGCGATACTCGAGGTCGCCCTTCATAAGGACTGCGAGTGTTTTCGAGACGAAGAGTCCGAGCCCGATCGATTCTGGCACGCTGGCGATAGCGGCGGTGTTCCCAAATGCTTCAAACAGGTCGCTCTCAAGACCGGGAGGGACTCCTGGTCCGTTGTCGCGAACGACAATCTCAACACGGTCTTCGTTGCGTCTTGACCTGATCTGAACGGTGTCACCGCCATAGCGATGAGCGTTAGTTAAGAGATTCCGGATGATCTGGCGAACCCGTCCAACATCCATTAACGCTTGCTCCTGGAAGTCGATGTCCACATCGGCCGGAGTGAACGGTCCAGTGTGTTGGATCGCTTCTTCAAGAGTGTGCGGAGCCAGGTTGATGTTTACAGCTCCGATCTCAGCTCGCGTGGCCACCAATAGATCGTCCACGATCGCAGATAGTTCGTCGGCCTGACCTCTGACCATTCGGAGAATCTCGGACACCTCTTCTGGCGGGAGGCTTCTCCAGGTCCTCTCCAACTCAGCGACAAGGCCGACAATTGGCGTCAGGGGAGTCCGGATTTCGTGGCTGATAGCGGCTAGGAAACGGTCCTTGGCGAGGATTGTCTCTCGGAGGATCTCCTGCGCTGCCTTCAGAGAAGAGATGTCGACATCTGAGATAATGACGTTGGCAAAATCTAGACCTTCGTCGGTGATAAGAACCCGCCATGAAGACCTCACCCACAGGAGCTCTTCGTGGCCAGAGGGAGCTTGGTGTTCGCATACGACCGTCGGAATACCGTTCCATGCGGCGTCGAATTGTGCGATGAGACTCTGGATCACGGGTGGCTGTTCGCCCTCCAACTCGACGAAATCTGTTAAGGGGCGTCTGCTTTCCGATCGAACACTTCCGTAGAGCTCATACCAAGACTGGTTAGAAACAGTGGGGCCAAGAAGTCCGATCAAATGCCGTATCTCAAGAGGATTCTCGTTGAGGTATTGGCGAAGGTCTTTTACGCCGGAGTCTCGAAGTGTTTCGAAGTATGCGATGACGCGTCGATAGTCCACCAGCATGGTCGGGACGGGGGCGGCCGCCACCAAATCGGCGAGGCGCAGGTTCCTCGTCGACTCGACCACGCCCGGAGTGACGTGGTTGGTAGTTTCGTTGGCCATCGGGTTGGATATCGGTTCCCAATGGAGGGGGGTTGAGTCCAGAGTCAAAGACCGTTTGTGAACCATGGACGAGACTAGACAGAATGTGAAGTGGGTTTGGATCCTTGCAGGAGGCGCCTGAGAGTTTATTGTGAGGTCACCCAGGAGTCGGAGGTTTGAAGCGGTGGCCGAGAATGCCAGGAAACGGATCAAGGCGATCCTCAATGAGATGAAGACAGAGTTGGGAGTTGGGGCTCCGGTTGGAGCATCTGAAGAGGAGAGGTCTGAACTCGCATCAGTCCTCGGTTTGGATGAGCTTCCTGCGGCAGTAGACGAGATGTACAGACATCTCGGTGGAGAAGGCGATCTCATGGGGAAGGCCCTGTTTGAAGGGCTATTCGACCCGTCTGTCTCGGTGACTATCGATCGCGCCATCGGGATGCACCGTAAGAATCCACCCTCTCGAGGAGCCGTACCCTTCGGAGAAACGCCAGATACAGAACTCTGGATCGAGGCTGGTCGTGCCGACCCGAAAGTCTGGGGTCGAACCCGATCGGGTGAGGTGGTCGTGACAGCAGAAGCGTTTTCGGAATTCGTTTCGGAGTTAGGCGGAATGCGTCTAGCAGCTCGTCGAATGGGTTGGGAAGACCCGATCGTCTCGGTGAGACCGGACGATGGAGAAGTAGTGGTGGCTCTGAGCTCGATGATTGAAGCGGCTGAGTCTGCCCTCGCCGAACTGAAACGGCTTTAGAACTGAATGCTTTGAAGAAATGAGAGCGGGGCCGTGAGGCCCCGCTCTTTTCCTTGGTGTTCCCAGCGCTTGGGGAGTCAATCAGGCCATGAAATATGAGGCTTCGCGGTAACGATCGGGTGGGACTTGGCGGGGCTCGGCGCAAGCCTCAGCGAGATCCACGGAGACGATGTCCAGTCCGCGAAGAGCGGCCATCACGTTCGTTTGGCCAGCAAGGGCGAGTTCGGCGGCTTTGACACCGAGGCGAGTCGCCAAGACTCGATCAAATGCGGTAGGAGTCCCGCCTCTTTGGAGGTGGCCAAGAACTGTGACCCGAGTCTCGAATCCAGTGAGCTTCTCCAACAAGGGTCCCAGTTGGTTCCCGACCCCTCCGAGTCTGTCAAAACCGAACGCGTCTTTCCCCGCGTGGACGATCGATCCGGCTGGTTCAGGGGCGCCTTCGGCGACTACGACGATCGAGTAGCAGTTCCCTCGCTCGTGACGCTTCTTGATCTTTTCTGACAGGTCTTTGATGTCGTAAGGGACTTCGGGGATGAGGATGACCTCGGCTCCACCGGCCATTCCTGCGGTGAGAGCGATCCATCCTGCGGTGCGACCCATCACTTCGACAACCATGATGCGGTTGTGAGCTTCCGCGGTCGTGGTGAGGCGATCTATAGCGTCACAGACGATCTGGATGGCGGTATCGAACCCGAAACTGGTGTCAGTCCCCGAGATGTCGTTGTCAATGGTCTTGGGGACGCCCACGATTCGAAGGCCGTCGTCGCTAAGGCGAACCGCCGAACGAAGGGTACCGTCACCACCGATCACAACGACTGCGTCGAGTTTGTGAGTCTCTATGCATTCTCGCACGCTCTCGTATCCTTCACCGTGGTAGTAGGGGTCGAGACGTGAGGTTCCGAGAATGGTGCCACCGCGTGGGAGTATCCCCCTGACATCATCGCGGGTTAAGGGATGAGCGATGTTGTTCATCATCCCTTCCCAACCATTCATGATCCCGATCGGTGTTCCGCCTTCGGCTAGAACCCTTATGGTTACGGCTCTGATTACTGCGTTGAGGCCGGGACAGTCACCCCCGGCAGTGAGGACTCCGATGTTCATAGGGTGAAAAGGTATCATCCCAAACCCGAACTAGCATCATTCACTTGGAACAGAACTACTGCTATCGACATCCTGAAACGCCGACAAGACTCTCTTGCTCAAGATGTGGTCGTCCGATTTGTGGCCGGTGTTCTATCGACGCGGCTGTGGGACAGCTGTGTCCCGACTGCGTACGGGGATCAGGGTCACAACGCGTAGTCGACATGAGGACATACTCAGTCAGGCCTGGGTTCAGTTCATCTCCAGTGGTTTTCACCATCATTGCGATTACTGCGGCGATTCAGCTTCTGAACCTGACCAACCTGGATCGATGGACAGAACTGTTTGATCGGTTCGCCATGTATGCCCCTTTGGTCGATTCAGGGGAGTGGTGGAGATTGTTTACCGTGACCCTGATCCATGGCGACTTCCTGCACCTGGCATTCAACATGTATGCGCTCTACCTGTTGGGCCCGCCATTGGAGAAAGAAATCGGGGGAGCGAGGTTCATCTCGCTCTGGTTGGCAACCTCGGCGGTGGCTTCAATGTTCGTGTATTTCTTGTCGGAGCGGGGTGCAGCAACGGTTGGAGCGTCGGGGTCGATCTTCGGACTGTTCGGGATCTGGGTGATGAACGCTGTACGACGTAGGCAGACAATCGCTGGTAGAGCGATGCTCTCTCAACTGGGGACAGTTCTAGCCATCAACGCTGTGATCTCCTTCACAATTCCCGGCATTTCCTGGCAAGGCCACTTAGGGGGATTGTTGGGTGGATTGCTGATCGGAGACCTTTGGTTCCGGTCGAGGCGGATGAAGAGGACTGCTGTCGTCCACACTGTGATAGCGATCCTGGTTGGATTGGTGGCAACGATAAGCGTGATCATCTGACGGGAATTTCGCGCTGTAGTCGAATTCGAAGTCGGGTGCTAGATTCGGTCTGAATCACATTTGTGTAAGTAATCCTCGTCTGAGCCGACACTTCGGTTCGGATCGACTCAGTTATCGAGAGAGTATGGGACCACTGGTTATGAAGTCGTCACAAGACCAGATCTGGCGGAGTTCAGACTGCTGATGGCCAAGTCCTTTGTGCACATCCATCTTCACACCGAGTATTCGATGCTGGATGGTGCCGGAAGGGTGAAAGATGTTGTTGCGGCCGCTCTGGCGGACGGGCAGCCAGCGATAGGCATCACCGACCACGGGGTGTTATACGGATTGGTCGATTTCTATCGAGCCGCCAAGAAGAGTGGAGTGAAGCCGATCTTGGGAATAGAGGCTTACACGACGCCCGGCTCTCGATTCGACCGACCTCCTAGAGGAGGGACTCGCCATCATTTGATCCTGTTGGCGGAGAATCAGGAGGGGTATCAGAACCTTATCAAGGTCTCTTCGAAGGCGTTCTTGGACGGCTACTACTACAAACCCCGAATGGATCGGGAACTTCTGGCACAACATGCGAAAGGGATGATCGGATCCTCGGCGTGTCTCGGAGGTGAGATCGCCAAGCTGCTGGCGCCTGATGGCTCGGACGAAGAAGGCAATGATGGTTCTGCGAGAGATTTCGACGCGGCTGTAAGGGTTGCCTCTGAATACCAGGACATCTTCGGGAAGGGGAACTTCTTCATCGAACTTCAAGATCATGGGATAGAGGCTCAGAAGCGGATTCTCCCGGACCTGGTCGAGATTGCGAAGCGTATCGGGGCTCCTTTGGTGGTGGGGACCGATGCGCACTACACGCGTCCGGAAGAAGCAGTGGCTCACGATGTCCTGCTATGCATTCAGACGGGTTCCACCATTGATGATCCAAAACGATTCAGATTCCACGGCAATGAGTTCTATATCAAGACCGCGGCGGAGATGCGCGCTCTGTTCCCCGACGATCTCTATCCGGGCGCGTGCGACAACACGCTCCTGATCGCTGAGAGATGCAACGTTGAGCTCGAATTCGGGAACACGTTGTTGCCCGCTTTCCCAGTCCCAGAGGGGAAGACCGAAGAGGGGTATCTGGAGGAGTTGGTTTATGCGGGAGCGAAAGAGAGATACGGCGATCCGATTCCCGAACATGTCCGAGATCGGATAACCCACGAGCTCGGGATCATCTCCGAAATGGGTTTCCCGGCCTACTTCCTGATTGTCTGGGATTTGATTAGGTATGCCCGCGAGTGTGGGATCAGAACCGGGCCTGGTCGCGGGTCAGCTGCCGGATCGATCGTTGCTTACTGCCTGAAAATCACTCATCTGGATCCACTCAGTTACGGGATGATCTTCGAACGATTCCTGAATCCTGGGCGGAAGTCGATGCCCGATATCGATATGGATTTCGATGAGCGTTATCGCTCGGATGTCATCCGGTACGCCGCCGACAAATACGGATCTGATCACGTTGCACAGATAATCACTTTTGCGACGATTAAGGGGAAACAGGCCATTAGGGACGCCGCTCGAGTATTCGGTTACCCCTATTCGCTCGGTGATCGGGTAGCGAAGCTGATGCCGCCAGCGATTCTTGGGAAAGAAGCGTCGCTGGGGGAGTGTATGGATTCTCTCCCCCCCGATGCAGACGGGACGTTCAAAGATCAACATGCGAATGCCGCGGGCCTGCGTGAGGCCTACCAGAACGATCCAGATGTCCGTCGTGTAGTTGATGCGGCCAGAGGGCTGGAGGGTCTCCGCAGGCAGGATTCCATTCATGCCGCGGCTGTCGTCATCACCCCGAAACCGCTCATGGACATCATCCCTGTCCAACGCAAGGGTGAGGGAGCGGAAGTTGTCACTCAATACGAGATGGGGGCGGTCGAAGCATTAGGTCTTCTCAAAATGGACTTCCTTGGGCTTCGAAACCTTTCGACTATTGAGCGGACACTCGAATTGGTGAAGAAGAGCAAAGGGATCGACGTTGACATCGACAACGTCCCACTTGACGACGAGAAGACCTTCGAACTCATCCGGCGGGGCGATACCGTCGGAGTGTTCCAGCTTGAGGGGACCGCTATGCGGTCGTTGATCAGGGCTCTGGAGCCGGAGACTTTCGACCACATAGTCGCCGTGAATGCTCTTTATAGGCCCGGCCCGATGGGTCTCAACATGCATTATGAATACGCGGACCGGAAGAACGGCCGG
>CAYTVW010000079.1:0-7408 GCA_964441865.1 uncultured Acidimicrobiaceae bacterium | reverse complement strand
AAAGGAAACCTGCCATTACCACGTTGATACCGGCAGCCGTGATGATAAGAGTCCGGGCCGCCTTCTTCCCGGCGATCTTGTGGACCAGGACGCGAAGAGTGAACGTGAACGGGTATACGAGTGTTCCACCGTCGACCGCGAAACCAAAGACTTCGACTATTCGAAGCGACGAGATATCCGCCAGCATCTGCGCCGCCACATAGGCAGCTGCAACGACCAGCAAGACACGTAGAGGGCTCTTCGTCACCTAATCTCCGGTGTTTGGAACGGCCGGACCCTAGCCCTCGGAAGCACCATCCGCCAGTTCCACAGCCGGAATGGCGGGAGCTTCGATCGCCTCGAAAGTGAGTTCCTGGGTCTCTTCATCGACACCGACGAGGACAGTCGACCCAGCCTTGTATCCGCCCACCAATATGGCCTCAGAAAGTGGGTCCTCCAAGAGGCGCTGAATGGCACGACGAAGCGGACGCGCCCCCAGCTCGGGGTCGTAACCCTTCGTTCCCAAGAATCCCTTGGCGTCATCGGTGAGAACTAGATCGAGCCCCTGCGCAACGAGCTGGTTCTTCACTCGGACCAGCATCAGATCGACAATGAGTTTTACCTCTTCGATCGAGAGCTCAGAGAAGACAATGACTTCGTCGATGCGGTTGAGGAACTCTGGACGGAACTGCTTCTTCAGCTCGTCGTTGACCTTCTCCCGCATCTTGTCGTAAGACTCGCGCTTGTCGTCGGTCCCGAACCCGATCGAGGCCCGACGGAGGTCGCGCGTCCCCAGGTTTGAAGTCATGATTATCACAGTGTTCTTGAAGTCGACGGTCCGACCCTGAGCGTCGGTGAGTCGACCATCCTCGAGTATCTGCAAAAGAGTGTTGAAGACGTCGGGATGGGCCTTTTCGATTTCGTCGAAGAGCACAATAGAAAATGGCTTGCGACGAACCGCTTCCGTGAGCTGGCCTCCCTCGTCGTACCCTACGTATCCCGGGGGTGAGCCCACCAGCCGCGAAACCGTGTGTTTGTCCATGTATTCCGACATGTCGAGTTGGATCAGAGCGCCTTCGTCTCCGAAAAGGAACTCCGCCAAAGCCTTTGCGGTCTCGGTTTTCCCTACTCCTGATGGCCCCAGGAAGATGAACGAACCGGCAGGACGTTTCGGATCTTTGAGGCCAGCCCGAGTGCGGCGGATAGCTTTGGAGACAGCGACAATCGCATCTTGTTGCCCGATGATCCGCTGATGGAGTTCATCCTCCATGTGGATGAGGCGAGCGGTCTCTTCCTCAGTGAGACGATGAACGGGTATGCCGGTCCACTGGGCGAGGACCTGAGCGATCTCTTCTTCGTCGATAACCCAACCAGTCTCACCGCCCTCGTCTTTCACCTTCTGTTCCAGCTCAAGACGCTCGGCCACCAATTGCCGTTCCTGTTCTCTAAGACCCGCGGCCAGCTGGAAATCTTGCCCCTGGATCGCGTCCTGTTTGAGCCCTCGCACCTCACCGAGCTTCTTGTCGAGATCGACGAACGCCGGTGAATTTCCTCCCCGGTTGATCCGCATGCGACTCCCCGCTTCGTCGATCAGGTCGATCGCCTTGTCAGGGAGGAAACGATCGGAGAGATACCGGTCCGCCAGGTTGGCGGCGGTGTTGATCGCCTGATCAGTGAATCTCACCGAATGATGGGCTTCGTAACGATCCTTCAACCCAAAGAGAATCTGGATGGTGTCGGCCACTGTCGGCTCGTCGACTTGGATCGGCTGGAATCGGCGTTCCAAAGCGGCATCTTTCTCAAGGTGCTTCCGATACTCCTCAAGAGTCGTCGCTCCGATCGTCTGAAGCTCACCGCGAGCAAGCATCGGTTTCAGAATGGACGCGGCGTCGATCGCACCTTCGGCCGCTCCTGCCCCCACCAACGTGTGGATCTCATCGATAAAGATGATCACATCGCCTCTCGACTTGATTTCCTTCAAGACTTTCTTGAGACGTTCCTCGAAATCTCCGCGATAGCGCGACCCCGCCACAAGAGCCCCAAGGTCAAGGGTGTAGAGCTTCTTGTCGACCAGCGTCTCAGGGACATCACCTGCAACAATCTTCTGAGCCAGCCCTTCCACAATGGCTGTCTTGCCCACGCCCGGTTCGCCAATCAGGACAGGGTTGTTCTTGGTCCGTCGAGACAACACCTGCATCACTCGGTCGATCTCCCGGACTCGGCCAATAACCGGGTCAAGGTTCCCTTCGATAGCGGCCTGTGTGAGGTTCCTCCCGAACTGGTCAAGGATTGCCGATCCTTGAGCTGCCGCCTCGCGAGGGCCTCCTGCCGGGGCTGCCATCTGCTGGCCAGGATCGCCCTGCCCGGACTGGGGACTGGAAAGAAGTTGGATAACTGACTGTCGAACCTTCTGAAGTTCTGCTCCCAGCTTTTGCAGTACCTGGGCAGCGACACCTTCCCCTTCTCGAATCAGACCAAGGAGAATGTGTTCGGTCCCTATGTAGTTGTGGCCAAGTTGCAGGGCCTCTCTGAGGCTCAATTCAAGGACTTTTTTGGCCCGAGGAGTGAAGGGTATATGCCCCGTCGGAGCCTGCTGCCCCTGACCGATGATCTCCACGACCTGCTCTCTAACCGAGTTCAGGCTGATCCCCATACTCTCCAAGGCCTTGGCAGCGATCCCTTCGCCCTCGTTGAGAAGACCCAGCAGAATGTGCTCGGTTCCGATGTAATTGTGATTGAGGAAACGCGCCTCTTCTTGGGCAAGAACCACCACTCGGCGGGCACGATCCGTGAACCTCTCGAACATGGGCCTCCTGAGCCTTCGGCTCGACCTGAATCATGATTATACCCAGTACCTGGTCTCAGACTCCTAGGTACCGGAATTCGCAATCCAAACAGACGAAACATCCGGTATCTCGCCGTCCGAGTCAAGAAACAGAGAACCCACTTCGAAAACTCTCGCCGCGCCAACTAGCCTTTCCGCACCGTGGTCGATCTGCACTCACTGGTTCCGCTCCCCAACATATGGGACTCGATGCTTCAAGTCGAGACCCGTCTCCTTGAGGTGACAACCTCACCTCATGTTCGTCTCACTGAAATGGCCCAGCATTTGATCCGGGCTGGCGGGAAACGCTACCGCCCCCTTCTAACTCTTCTTGGGGCCGAGTTCGGCCCGAATCCCGACTACCGAGCGGTGGAAGCCGCGACCTCAGTGGAGCTGATACACCTGGGGAGTCTCTATCACGACGACGTCATCGACGAGGCTGATACTCGGAGAGGGGCGGTGAGTGTCAACGCTAACTGGTCAAACACGGTGGCGATTCTTGCAGGCGACTATCTGATGGCCCGATCCGCCGAGAACGCTGCTACACACCTCACCTTGGAGTCCGCCCGTCTCCTCGCGGCCACCTACGCCGACCTGGTCGAAGGACAGACCCGAGAAATGGGTTTCGATTTCGACACGAAGCACTCCCCCACCGACTACGAGAAGGTGATGTACCTCAAGACCGGGAGCCTTATTCGCACGTCAGCCCGAGTTGGTGCCATGTCTTCTGATGCCCCCCAAGAGGTGATAGAAGCCGTCTCTGAATGGGCAACCGAATTGGGGATCGTCTTCCAGATTGTCGACGATATCCTCGATCTGGTCGCCTCGTCCGATTCGCTTGGTAAGCCCGCCGGATCCGACATTCTTGAAGGAAAATTCACACTCCCGGTGCTGATGGCATTGGAAGGATCCAGCGGAGCCGAAGTGAGATCGCTCCTTGACTCCCCTCATCCGTATTCTCAAGACCTGGTCGATAGGGTGGTGGAGATCGTCAGAAATCAGGGGTATCTCACCGCCTCGCTTGACGCAGCCGCCGCACACCTCGACCGAGCCGCTACCGCCGCGTCGAGCCTTCCCGACCGACCAGCGAAGGAGGTTTTGAGCGGACTTGGGAACTGGCTGCTCGATCGTGTGGCCTCCGTCTCGGCCTAGACACTCGGTGAACCCGAGACACAACCGTGAAAACTCTTCTCCAGTGTTGCCCACAAGTATCCGATCATTTCCACCATGGACGACTTGGAACGCTTCTTCCGGAGCGCAGTCTCCGACCAAATCAGCGCGATCAGTTCGAGTCTGGACGCGGCCATGGCCGGAGATCATGAAGCAACTGACGATCTCAGACGGCTAGCCCACGCGCTTAAGGGCTCAGGCGCCACCTTTGGGTTCCCGGAGATAACTGAGTCAGCAAAAGAAGTGGAGCAGGCCGACGACGAACACCTCGCCGAGGCTTCACGGAATCTACTCCGCGTCCTGACTGAGGTCCTAGACCGACGAGAGTCGAGCGCCCTATTGGTCGTAGACGACGACCCTCTGATTCTCCGCCTTTTCGAGGTCAAATTGGGGACGCCGAATCGACGCGTGGTGAGCGCCAAGACCCTCTCCGAAGCCCGCGAAGTCTTGGAGAAGTCTCTCCCCGATGCCCTTATTGTCGACGTATTCCTCCCCGATGGCGACGGAAGGACTCTCCTCTCAGAGTTCCGCTCGATGAGCAGCGCCCCAGCTTTTGTGATCACCGGAGCGCCGATCAGCGAAACCAACGAATCCGTTCTGGGAGCAGATGCCGTCTTCATCAAACCGTTCGACGTCGACGACGTGGCTACTTTGATCTCCAAGTCGCTGGAATTCGCTCCCATCCCCGATGACCGATCGACCGCCAACCGCCACCTTCATTCCGTCGCCGAAGAACAGGCGGCCGTTGCCGCTGTGTTTGTAGAAACCCATGGAGCGGGACGAGCCTTGGTTAGGACGGTCGATGAAGAGTGCACTTCCACTCTCCAGTCTGCCTTGGAGGGGATGCTTGAAGGCGATTTCTCCGTCACCAGATGGGCGCCCGGAGAACTGGTAGTCACTATCGCTCAAGATTTGAAGGGGTTCCACCTTCAGCTGGAGAAAGCGCGTCTTCGCCTCCGCAACCTCCCCCACCCGACGACCGAAGGTGCCATCCTCTCTTTCTCAGCAGGGCTCGTTAACGCCGACCCCGAAGAGCCAGTGGCTTCCGCCTACAGCAGGGCTTCCCTTATCGCCGCGCACGCCACCGACGAGGGCGGCGATCGGATCCTCGACACCACCAGGCAACCGGGTATAGGCCGAGTCCTTCTCGCCGAAGACGACACTCTGACCGCCGCACTGGTGATCCACCGTCTCGAAAGAGAGCACCTCGAGGTCATCCACTGTTCTAACGGTCTCCAGGCTGTTGAAGCGGCCGAAAAGGAACGCTTTGGATTGGTGATCCTCGACATTCACATGCCTGAAATGGACGGGTTCGAAGTGTTGGAGCACCTGCGATCCAGCCAGGAGTATTCCGGCGTCCCCATCGTGATGCTCACAGGCGCCGGAAGCGAAACCGAGGTGGTGAAGGGATTCGAGTTGGGAGCCGACGATTACATCGTGAAACCATTCTCACCGGCTGAGCTGACCGCCAGGCTGAAACGTTTCACTAAGGTGATGTAGATGTCCGAACGTCTCACCTTCCTCTGCTGCGATGACGACAAGGTCATCCGGCATCTCCTCAAGACCGTCCTTGAAAAACGAGGTGGTCACACTGTCATCGAAGTCGCCGATCCCGCCGAAGTCGTCGATCAAGTCGTCGCGACTCAACCCGATCTGGTCCTGCTCGACTATGTGATGCCCGGACGAACCGGGATGGACATTGTCACCGACATGCGGAAGAACCCGTTGAGCGAAAAGATCCCGGTCGTATTCCTCACCGGAAGGTCGGATATCACTGATTATGCCGACCTGGTCTCGATGAACATCATCGATGTGATTGAAAAGCCGTTCGACGCTCTTGGTCTGGTCGACCGCCTGACCGCCCTCCTTGACGCCGAGGCTTAGCCTCCAAGGAGTACCTTCAAATAGAGGCCTTCTATTTCGATGAGTATGTCGTCTCCGAGCCCCTCAGCTTCCAAAGCCTGGTGGAGGGCATCAACTCCCTCAACCGCCGAAACAGAGCCGTAGAGGGCGTTACAGGCGATCCGGTAGGCTTCCGGATCGGCGGAGCGGGCAATAGCTTGTTGGGTGGTAGACCTGGCGATATCTGTCAAAGATCTGTTCATATTCTCCAGATCAGCGAAGATCCCGCGACAGGCCCCCTCAGTCCGGATCTCTGTCACGCCTGACAGCCTATAGGGCTATATCCGGAATTCCAGAGGGGATGAAGAATCCCACGAAGTGACTGGCCAGTGATCCTATTGCGATTCAGTGATTCTCGGAGAGACGGATCTCTCCCCGTATTGCAGGATCGAGGAGCGATTCGGCATCGACCCGCTTCCGCCAATCAGAGTTGGTCTGCATTCTCTCGACGTACGCGGCGCGTGCGCGCTTTCCGGGAGTCTCTTCGTCGGCGTCCTCTACTCCTTCGTATTGTGTTGAGAAGAATGCACGCATAGCAATCAGGGCTTCGGAACGGATCTGAGAGACTCTGGCTTCTGTGAGCCCGAGATCCTCAGCGATGTCCTGCAAAAGATCACCTTCTAGGTAATACCGGGATATCACATCGGCTTGGACTGGCGGAAGGTTCCGGATCGCTTCCACGAGGGAGCCTCGAAGCTCCTTCTGCTCAAGAGCGACCTCGGGGAGGGATTCGACCCGATGCTCTTCGACTCGATCCACCAGTGGTGTTTCGTCGGTGTCACCCGGCTTGTCCAGATGGAGCAAAGTCGAAGTTGCCGCTTGAGCTTGACGGCTCACGACCTCGGAGACTTCGACTCCAAGGAACTTCGCCAACTCGTCATTGCTCGGAGTTCGACCCTTCTCTTCCTCCAACCCCGAGACTGCGTAGTTCATCTCTCGGAGGCTCCGGCGCACCGAACGCGAAGCCCAGTCGCGGGTTCTGGTCGAATCGATGATCGCTCCCCGGATCCTGATTGCGGCATAACGAGCAAAAGGGATCCCGGAATCCGGATCAAATCTCCGGCTGGCCTCAACGAGGCCGAGCGCTCCGGCATTCCACAATTCGCCCCGGTCAACGTGCCGGGGATATCTTGCGGATACTTCAGCAACGATGTGACCGACCAAATCGAGGGTTTCGGTCACCATCCGATTCTGTTCACACTGGTCGAGGCCCATGTTAGTTCCCTTTACTAGATCTAACATTGACTCCATCGGCCACCAAGTGACTAATCCTAAAGTGTCATTGTTTTTTAGTACTCCGCCGAAGACTGGTCGGGATTACCCGGGTCGGCATTCGGTCCTGCACCGACACAACAGAGAACAAAGGCCGAAACGACCCGTCATCCTGTTGCCGCTTCAAGGAGTCTGACGGCGGGCGTGCTCCGCCACCAAAAGAGAGAGCTCCAACGCCTGCTCATAGTTGAGCCTCGGGTCGACGGTCGACCGGTAAGCCCGGTCCAAGTCGGAGTCGGTCAGCCCCCTCGCCCCTCCCGT
>CAYTVW010000078.1:0-7487 GCA_964441865.1 uncultured Acidimicrobiaceae bacterium | reverse complement strand
GAAGCTTCGACTGTCTGTGGAACCCGCCGACCTGGTGATCCTCGCCGATCCTGACCACCTGGGCCGCGTTTTCATCAACTTGATGGACAACGCCAGCAAATACGCTCCCGGAAGTCCA
This sequence comes from uncultured Acidimicrobiaceae bacterium, assembly GCA_964441865.1. Taxonomy (GTDB): domain Bacteria; phylum Actinomycetota; class Acidimicrobiia; order Spongiisociales; family ZC4RG35; genus CAYTVW01. Next base: position 7,369 of record CAYTVW010000078.1, on the reverse strand, counting down.
GTCGAATTGGTGGCTCGGGCAGTCCGATCGCGTGTCAACATCGACGTTGTCGACCATGGGGAAGGAATCCCCATCGACCAAGTGAGCCGAGTCTTCGACGCATTCACCCAATTGGAGCGTTCCGACACTCGAACCAAAGGTGGGACAGGTCTCGGTCTATCCATTGTCAAGGGACTCGTCGAAGCTATGGGGGGCCAAGTTTCAGTCTCCGAAACCCCCGGTGGAGGAGCCACATTCACGGTGAGTTTGCCACCGGCCACGGTCCAAGTTGGGGTTGATGTCTAACGCGGAACCGAGCTTCAGGAGCGGCCTAGGCTTCCGGCACCTCGCCCGGTGACGTAGCGATCGCGTGGAAACCTCCATCGACGTGGATGATTTCTCCTGTAGTCATGGCGGTCCAGTCCGAAAGGAGCAGACACACCATCTGGGCTACTGGGGCCGGATCATCTACGTCCCATTTCAGAGGCGCCCGATGAGCCCAAGCATCTTCGAATACCTCGAATCCGGGGATCGACTTAGCCGCGACCGTGTTGACCGGACCCGCTGATACCGAGTTGACTCGGACCTTCCGCGAACCCAGATCACGAGCCAGATAACGGGTAACCGCCTCAAGGGCAGCCTTGGAAACCCCCATCCAGTCATAAACAGGCCAGGCTTGCGCCGCGTCAAAATCGAGAGCCACCAAAGACCCCGATCCTGCCTTTTCCATCAGGGGCAGCAAAGATACCGCCAGGGTCTTGTATGAGAACGCAGAGGTAGCGAAAGCGAGTTGTGCACTCTCTACTGGAGTAGAAAGAAAATTCCCACCTAGCGCGCTAGAAGGAGCAAACGCTATGGCGTGAAGAGCACCGTCGACGGCTCCCCACTTGGCGTCGACCGTCTTCACCAGGTTCTCTACCTGCTCTGGATCGAGGATGTCGAGTTCGACAACATCACAAGGGTTAGGGAGACGGCGGATTGCCCGCTCGGTCAGCTTTATCCCCCGTCCATATCCGGTACAAAGGATCTCAGCCCCTTGTTCTTGAGCGACTCGAGCAACGTGCCAGGCAATTGAGTCGTCGGTCAGAACGCCCGTGATTACCAGTCGTTTCCCTTCCAGCAGCATCGATTCCTCCCGTCAGAAACTGAATCCGACCGCAGCGATTGCTCCGGCCGCCACACCTGCCATCAGCAAAGCGACCAGCCCATAGTTCACTGCAGGCCGCCGTGACAGGCGGCCACGATAGATGCAGGAGGCCAAGAGGACGAATACGCCGGTCAACCCAAAGAAGACATGGCCGCTTTCCGGTTGCTTGTCGAGCGCAAGTTGGGCGTAGTAGCCGGTCCCGATCTGGACCGTGAATCCTATCGCGACCACACCGATCAGGACCCGGTAGACCCAACCTGGCCGGTCGGTGACGAAGGCGAGGATCAGACCGAGAGCGCCTACTCCCACCAAAGCTCCGACTACTGGCCACGCCAATCGGTCGTGGAGATCATCAACCGCTAATCCAACCAACGGGTATACGAACGCGTACATCCCCGGGAATCTAGTCGATTCGCGCCAGCGCAACCCCACTAAAGGAGGAACAGGGTTCTATTCGGCGAGTTCAACCAGCTCTCCCGAACGGAGGTCAAGGACGAATTCCTTCTCCGCCCGAGAATCGGCTATCCAACGGGCTAGTCGAGCTCCCGCCTGTCGAACGGTCCACCAGGCGTAATCTCGAGTCTGGTCTTTGAGGAACGCAGCCCGAGCCGCCCGCGCGGCCGCTCTGGCTCCAGCTTCATCAACGAAACACCCGAGAACCGTCTCCACGGGGTTCATCCCCGGGCGATCCCGATACTCAATACTCTCCACAGCCTCAAACAAAGCCTCTCCTTTTCCCACACCTAAGAGTACGCTCCCTGGCAGTTAACATGAGAGGGATTCGTCTGATATCTGGATGAGCTAGTCACTCAGGACTCGAGAAGCTTTTTCTTCCGCTTCTCAAATTCATCCACACTGATGACACCCTTTTCTCGGAGCTCAGCGAGTTTCTCAATCTCGTGGGCTGCAGATGACCCCCCAGTACCCGAAGATTCGAGATCGTAGGTTCTGTCTTCTCGCACCTCATAGATCAACGACTGAACCCGTTCCGGATGGGGAATATCTGTGTAACGGGACTGCCCATATTGTCCTGCCGATTCGATCAGGAGGTCGCCGGATTTCACAATCCTTTCGAACAGAGACTGATTGAAGGCGACGTCGTTGATCACTTCCAGTGGGATCTCTTTTCCACTTCGAGAAAGGATGCCAGCGCGGACAATCACCCTCTCAGTGGTGATGACGTACTTGGTGGTAAGCCAAACCAACAAAGGCTTGACGCTGAGAGCGAGCCAGACGATCACAAGCCCAATAGCCACAATCTTGGGCGCTGTACCGTCCGTCCGCGAATACACGGCCACGGTGAGAGCAGTGACAATCACCAACAGCAGAATCGGGACAACAATCTTCTGCCAGTGGGGCCGGAATTCTGAAACAACTTTCTCATCGTCGCTTAGGAGTCTCTTGGGATATGCCATGACATGGATGCTACAACGCCTCCGATACCACCGATGCTTATAGCCGACAGTTTGAGCAGACTCCGGATTCCGTGTCTCCTGAAATAGGAGAAACCCCGAGGGAGTTTTGGCTGGTCTGCCTCTGCCCTCTCGGGGTTCTCACCGGATCGAACTGCGGTAAGAACCACTGTCCGCTCCGTACAGGTCGGAGAGGTGCGACCCAAAGGCCACGCCAGTCCGCCCCCTCCTCGCAACCTCTCGGCTCCGAGGCACCAAAGCCTCTCGGCTCCGGTCCCCTCCTCCTTTCGGATTCGGGTTCCCGGCCCTCTCGGACCAGGGTCGGCCCGTCCGGCTCCATTTCGGTCACCCTTCAGGCCAAGTCTCTGCCGTAGCCCTCTGCCGTCACCTCACGGCGCCGACTTCGGACTCAGGCTGAGACCGGTAACCGGTCTCTCCTCGATACCTCAAGGCTCAGACCGGATCCTCCGCCGAGTGTCCCTTTCGGGTCTCTCGCAGAGACCGGCTCGTTTTCACGAGCCTGCTGCCGGGTTTCCCCAGCACCGGGTATAACCCCGGCTGGCTCCAGTCCGCTCCAGATCGAAACCCTTCGCGGCTGCTGCCTCCGGACCGTATCCTCCGGGTGGATCCCTCTCGGGGCCCTCCCAAAGAGGACGCATCCAGATGCCTTCGACTCAGTCAACTTCAACAACTGGCCTGCCATCCGTGTTCGACGTCGCCTCTCGGCTTCGCCGCCCTTCACTGGCATTCACGGTTGTTCAGTCAATTCCCTCTCGGGAGAGTCTCCGGCTTCGGAATGGGTATTCCTGCTAACTCCGTCGGCTCGCCGGCTTAGTTCCAACGTCGTCGGCTGGTGCCGGCTCCATTCCGGTCATCAGTAGGGTTTCCCCGACTGTCAACAAGAGAAAGGTTAGGCCACCTTTTCTGGTTGTGAAGGCTGTTTCGGCAAGCCGATTTCGCGCTATACGAGGATTTTTCGCGGGCGCGGTCTCTATTCACAGAATCCGTCTCTCCCCCGGCGGACTGTCTCCTGAGAAGCTTGCCTATCTCGGGCAACGGGCAGATGCTCCTAACAACAAATTGGACGCAGAAGGAGATCGTATGGATAGAGAGTCTCAACAACAGCGATTCTGAGCGATGACGGGAATGAAGAGAAACTCGCCGTGCGGCATAGCTCTTCTAGGTCTTCTAGGAATGCCAACGAAGAGTCGCCTGTCAGAACGCGGAAAACCCCGAGAAAGTCTCGACCGAAGTCTCGTCCCTCTCGGGGTTCCCTCCGAAGGCCGACTCCATCCTAAAACAGTCCCGTCCTTCGGTTCCGAAGCCGCCTCTCGGCTTCTCCGGTTCGGTCGGGGTCGCCCCCGATCCGACAAATGGAAAGCTACCTGAGGGTTGTGCGAAACGCAAGCGAATTTCGGGTTTAGTTTTCGCGACTCTTACCTAGTTTTCGCGACAGTCCGTGTGGGCCATTCGGGTGCCTCAGCGCTTGAACACTTGAACAACCATCAGCCCCAGCGGACCCCTAACGACCCCAACACCCAACTGGTTGAAGTTGGGCTCGAGAATGTTGGCTCGATGCCCCGGACTATTCATCAGCCCATCGTGAGCAACCACGGGGTTCGGAGCGAGAGCAAGATTCTCCCCAAGCATCGTGTACCGGATACCGGCCGATTCGGCCCGGTCTCCCACGTCTCCAGTAGTGATTGAATCGTGAGAGAAGAAACCGTTGGTGTACATCTCAAGGGCATAGGCGGTCCCCACCGAGGCAAGACTCTCCGACCAGTCAAGCGTAGGAAGTCCCTTCTCCGACCTTGCCTCGTTCACCATCAGGAAGATCTGGTAGGCCGAAGAACTGTCTACCTCGAGTCGATCCTCTTCAACCCTGGGGAGAGGAAGATCTTCGCCAGCCGTCGGAGGGTTCCCCCCAAACGATCTATTGAATTCGACAATCGTCAGCAGATCCTCGTCGCCAATCGCGATAGAGAGCAGACCGAGGACAGGACCATCGGTGACGGTGACAACGCGGACAAACGCTGATTCTGCCGCCCATCGGGCTGGGGCAGAACCCGGGATCGTCGCGGAAGCGGCTACGGCCAGGATCACCGCCATCACAATCCCCCTCAAGAACCCAACCGTTGCCGCGGGCGCTCGCTCCGCCGGTTCAGGCGCGTACCCCTTCCCGACTATTCGATACCCCACCCAACCTGCCAGAGCCCCCGAAAAGGTGAGGAAGATCGCAGCCCCAAGGAGCGAAGCGAATACCGGAGCCATACTCGGGAACAACCGTTCCCCCAGGCTCCCTCCCACGCGGAACCCCAGGGGGACAGAGATCAAGAGAGCCAGAAATTCGACGCTCTCCCGAACGACTCCGCGGGTGTACCCCCGCACGGCAGAGCCCATCACCAAAAGAGCGATGATCAGATCGAACACTGTTCTCCTCTCTCAGCCGGAACGGGCCAGCTTTCCGACAAGCAGACTCTTGCGATGAATCGAGGTCGGCTACCTCGAAAGCAGATTGGCATGGCTTTCATTAGTTCTCCGCCAAAACCAGGTTCCGGGCTCTTCTCCGAGGTTGAACGAATCCTGTCTGCTCCAGTATTCCACCACGCGTCAGGATTACGACTCTTCCCGAAGGGCGCTCTCTTGAGAATCCGCAGTCTTGAACTCGAACGACTTTGCGCGCTATCACCATCTATTGGATGTCCCGCTTAGAACAGGATCTGACTTCGACGACGGTGTCGACAGCCATCCCTGATCTTGGCTCACCTCGATCGTCCCTTATCGGATCTTCTCGAGTCACCCGCGCGATCAATTCAACGACTGAAGAAGCATCATAAGAAAGATCCGGCCAACGCAAGATGGTTCTGTCTTAGGAATGTCGTAGGGTATGGACATGCCCCCGAAGAGCGCGGAACACCCTGAGCAATCGATTACTGAGCTCTCAACCCTGTCTCCGTCAAGAGCCTCGGACTTCAAGACCTGTCCTCAACTCTTCAAGTTCCGTTCGATCGACAAAATCCCGGAACCGGTCACCGTCCATCAGGCTCGCGGGACCACATCTCACCTCGCGTTGGAGCGACTCTTCGACCTTCCGCCCGAAGAGCGAACACCCGAACGTCTCACCACTCTCTTCCGCGAAGCGTGGGGCGGACTCAGGTCGATCGAACCCTACACAGAGCTTTTCGAGTCAGTTGACGACGAGAGAGCTTGGGGAATCGAGTCTCTCGGAATCCTCGCCAACTACTTCCAGTTTGAAGATCCATCGAGTGTCGATCCAGTCGGACGGGAGCTCGACATGGTCGAAGACCTCGACGGCATAACTATTCGCGGAATCCTCGACCGAATGGATAGGGGACCAGACGGGACACTTGTCATAACCGACTACAAAACGGGGAAGGCACCACCCGAGAAATACGCGATAAAGGCCTTCTTCGCTCTGAAGATCTACGCACTCCTCATCAGGCGCCGCCTGAATGAAACCCCTTCGGAGATCCGCCTGTTGTATCTCAACGGGCCGAGTCTGTATCGAACACCGGTAGACGACGGCGCTCTCGACGCCATGCACAAACAGCTCCACGCCCTTTGGCGGGCAATCAACCAGGCGATCGCCACAGGGAGCTTCCCACCAAGGCCGGGGAGACTCTGCGACTGGTGTTCATACCGGGACATCTGTCCAGCTTTCGCTTCCGAATCCGCTTGAACGACTCCTACCCGGGAATAGTCCTTCAGACCCCTTGGTTTTCTCTCCTCAAATGCCGACAAGATGTATATGAGAACAATCAGGATGCGCCGTCCCCTCGGGGGAGCGGTGATTATTGGTTTGCTGGTCAGCGCCCTTTCGCTGGGAGCTTGCTCCGAAACGCCTCTGACTGAAGAGGACCTGACGCTATCAGCCCTCGAAGGACGCTGGCTTTGCGATGTCCAAAGATTCACTTTCGAGGACCTGGGCGACATTGACGCTGCCTTGGACGAGCGGTTGGCCGAAAACGGCTTCACTCGAGAGACATACAGGAGCTTCAAGGACCGCCTCGCCGATGACCCTCGTATCCGCGACGAGGTTCAGACCGTTTTCGAAAGCTATTGCCAATGACGGATTCTACGAATCATCACTTTTTCGTACAGCAAGGAGGCTGAACATGACCCATAGACTCTCCCGAATAACACTCCTCGCCGCGGTGATCATGACCGTGGCAGCCCCTGTTTCGGCCCAGAAGCCCGGGGCACCAGTCACAGTGGAGCTAATCACCGATTCGGTCGCTTCGATCGTAAGTGGCGACACCGTTTGGGTTAGCTTCCTGTGGACGGCCGAAGGAGGCGATGTCGACGACTTCCAGGTGACGGCTTCGAAAGATAGCGACGTCGAGATCATGTATCCGGAGAACACTGGTTCCTTCACGTCGTTGATGGCAGACGCCACTCTCTCCGAAGGGGAAATCGACTTCACGTCGATCAGGTTGACCGTCCCCTATGACTCGCGAAACTCGCGGTTCAATTTGGAGGTCTCTTACACCTTCGACGGGAAAACCTACGACGACTTCGTCTTCGAAGGGAAAGCGACGAATTCAGCAAGATTCACGGTCCCAACCACCACCTATGTCGGAGAAGATCTCTCCGTTGTGGAACGAGCCGAGCAGACTATCCCTGCCGGTTCTGGTGGCTGGATCGAGTTTGGATACTCGGGGATAGCGCCAGTCCTCAACGACTTCAAGGTGACTCTCGCCGATTCCGCCGGGATACCTGTCGAATACCCTCAGGGGACTTTCACGAGTCTGGTCCACGACTCCGATCTGTCGGCAGGTGAAACCGACTTCGCTGGGATCTACTTGGATAC
>CAYTVW010000077.1:0-7518 GCA_964441865.1 uncultured Acidimicrobiaceae bacterium | reverse complement strand
CCATTGATCTTGCCATTTCGCGAATGTCCTGGCGCGGCGATGAAAGCGGCGCGGTATTCGCGTCCTTGTGGTGTCTCCGCCAGGTCCCAAGTCTCGCTCTCGGCGTCGGTTTCTGCTGCGGCGTAGAAGGCGGTCTCCGGGATGCCAGCTTTCCAGAAGGTGGCAAGGAAGCGTGATGCAAGACCAGTCTCGTTTGTCCCCGTGGCAACTTCTTCGGGCATCGACTGCCAGTCGTCCATCGCGTCGCAGATCGATTCGTCAGCTCGCAACCTCTGGCCGAAAGTCATCAGTGCGGGTTGTGCGCGGGCAACCAACCCTTCCGAGGCTGGACCCACATACCAGAATCCCGTCCGTTCCATTCTCTTACGTTACCGAGAGTCTGGGAGGATGGTAGGGAACTGTGGCAGGTTGGCTGAGATTCGAAGGATTTCGTTGGCCGCCTCTTCTACCGCGCGAGATGCCTGAGGCGATAGCGTTCCTCCGTGTTCAAAAGCCTCTGCGGTTATCCCAACGAGGGTCAGTAACTTGGGCGTCGAGTTCAAAGCCTTCGAGAGCTCAACCGCTGCGGCTACTCCGAAACCATGGGTCGATGTCTCGGGTTTGGAAGGTATCTCGTTCGAGAGGAGGTCGATCACTTGGAGAGTGCCGGCTTGGTCTTCGGTTCTGACGGCATCGACCAATATGACAGCTTCGTGTTGTTCCCAAAGGCCAATCAGTTGGGCAGCATCGCCCGATGATCGGGCTGTCTCGAAGTCCGGGTGTGGTTGGAGGTCGATCCGGTCGATTACGACCCATCCCACGGCGTCATCGCCGCGCGTCGGGTTCCCTATCCCTATGACGATCATCCTCGATCGATCTGAAGATCCACAAAGTGAGTGGCACAGGATATGCAGGGGTCGTAGTTGCGGATCGCCTGTTCAAGGACGTGGCCGAGTGCCTTGTCGTCGAGATGAAGCTGCGTGGGGATGAGCTGTCTCAGATCCTCCTCGATTCGGAGTTGGTTCTGGCTAGTTGGGGGGACGATTTGGGCGGTCTCGACCAGTCCCTGGTTGATCCTGTAGTGGTGGAAAAGTGTTCCACGGGGCGCTTCCGAGGCTCCGAATCCTTCTCCGCTCTCCTCGGTTGCCTCAACGTAAGGGGGCGCAGGCGGGGTGTAGGAGTCGATGATGTCCAACATGGTCGCGGCGGCATGAACCATCTCAATTGAACGGGTAATGATGCTCTTGAAAGGGTTCGTTACGGGCGGGCGTATGCCTACTTCGCTGGCGACCTGAAGGGCCTTGGGGTGGAGCTGCTCGAAGTTGATGTTGACTCGAGCTGTTGGCCCGACCTGATAGGAACCCCGGGCCTTGGTTCTGCAATGGAGTGCGTTTGTTCTGCCAACGTGCTCCTCTTCGAAGATCTCTCCCCACTGTGATAACGGTGCATCGATCCCTCGTGTGGACTTGATGGTGCCGTCAATGACCGCGTATTCCGCTGGGTCGTGGATCGCTACAAACTCGTAGTCCGGGTCCAGGTCGGGGAAGTTGAAGGTGGCGACGAGCTTGGTCGTGGCGATCGCCGCGTCAAGCGCCCACTCCAAATCGGGGATCATCGCTCGGAGGTCGGCCTTTGAGATGGCTTTCCAGAACCCGCCGACTCTTGGGTTGATGGGGTGGATCTCGCGGCCGCCGACCAGGGTCATCATGGCATTCCCGATCTTCTTCAGGCGGAGGGCGTCCTTGACCTCGTTCGGGAAATCAGCGGCCATCGCGATTCCCGAGGGATACCCGAGGAAGTCGGGGGCGTGAAGAAGATAAACATGCAGAGCGTGACTCTCTATGTATTCACCCATATAAAGGAGTCGGCGCATATCCCGGATCTCGGGTGATACCTGAATCTTGAGAGCGTCTTCGATCGCGTTGGCCGAAGAGGTTTGATAGGCCACCGGGCAGATTCCGCAGATTCGGGCTGTGATATCGGGTACTTCCATGTACGAACGATTGCGGAGGAACGCTTCGAAGAACCTGGGAGATTCGAATATGTTGAACTCGAGGGTCTTGATCTGGTCGCCTTCCAGAGCGACCTTAAGGGCTCCCTCACCCTCTACCCGGGTGAGTTCGGTGACATCGATGGTACGAAGCTCAGTCATCGTTTTCTCCATAGCCTTTGGTGGCGGCGGCCGCGAACGCGGGTGCTCCAGAACTGAAAGTACTCATGAGGCGCTTGTAGGAATCGGCTTCTATCCCCATCGCCTGCATCTGACGTGCGAGGGCTTCGGTGTTCACTGTCTCCGCGGGGCCAAAACACCCGAAACAGCCTCGGTCGTAGGCGGGGCAAAGAGCATTGCATCCAGCCTGCGTGATTGGCCCGAGACAAGGGATTCCCTTGGATACCATCACGCAATTCACTCCGCGAGCCTTGCATTGAACGCAGACCGAATAGGTGGGGAGAACGGGTTTGCGTCCGACCAGCAAAGCCCCCACCACTTCAAGTAGTTGACCCTTGTCGATAGGGCAACCCCTCAGTTCAAAGTCGACTTGTACGTGGTCAGCGATCGGAGTGGACGTTTCGAGAGTGGAGATGTATTCGGGGCTGGCGTACACGATCTTCACGAATTCGTCGACGTCCGCGAAGTTCTTCAGGGCCTGTATGCCACCAGACGTCGCGCATGCTCCGATCGAAACCAACACCCCCGATTGGGCTCGGATCTCCTTGATCCTCTCGGCGTCATGCGGTGTAGTGATCGATCCTTCAACTAGAGAGACGTCGTAGGGTCCGTCAACGTGAGCTGTGGTCGCTTCTGGAAAATGGGCAATGTCGATTGCTCCAGCGATGGCGAGTATCTCGTCTTCGAGGTCGAGAAGGGACAGTTGACATCCGTCACAAGAAGCGAACTTCCAGACTGCCAAAGTCGGGTTTGCCATGTCACACCTCCGGAATCTGGTAGTAGAGGACTTCATCCCAACGGAATACCGGGCCATCACGACAGATCAGGTAAGGACCGAAGTGGCAGTGGCCGCACAACCCGATCGAGCACTTCATGTTCCGCTCCAAGGTCACCCAGATCTGTTGGGCGGGGACGCCAAGAGACATGAGCTGTGCGCCCACATGGCGAAGCATGACGTCTGGGCCGCAAATCACCGCGTTGGTATCTTCCGATACGGCACCGGGGAGAACCACCGACACATTCCCGACATACCCTGTCCAGTCTTCCGTGGGCTTCTCTGCCGCCAGCAAGACTTCCATTCCTCGGTTCTTCCAGTCTTCTAGATCACTCTTGAAGAGGAGATCTTCGGGGGTTCGAACTCCGTAGATCAGGGTGAGTCCCTTATACCGATCCCAGGTATTGACGGCCTGGACGACTAGAGAGCGGAGCGGGGCGAGTCCGATTCCCCCGGCGATGACGGCGAGATGGCCGCCTTCGACCTTTTCCATTGGCCATGGCGCGCCGTATGGTCCGCGGATTGTGACGATTGCTCCAGGCTGAATGTTGACCAGAGCCGACGTAACTTTCCCACAGGCTCTTATCGTCATGGCAACTCGAGGATCGCGGGGATCCGAAGAGAAGCTGATGGGGACTTCACCCAAGCCGGGGAGGCCGACCATCCCGGTCTGCGCGGGGAGGAACCTCAGACAAGGACCCCCGTCGGCCGGCTCCATCCAGAGTGTGGAGACGGAGTCGATTTCTTTGTGTACCGAGATCACTCGATATGGGCGTGGGACCATTTGATCTTCGGCGGCCTTAACTTCAAGCGGCTGAGTTGTCGTCATACTTCGGCTCCGATCGCAGCTACTTCTTCAGTGATGTCAATACCGACTGGGCACCAGGTGATGCAGCGACCGCATCCAACGCAACCGAGTTCGCCGAACTGTTCGACCCATCCGGAAAGCTTGTGCGTGAGCCATTGGCGATAGCGAGCCGAGATCGTCGATCGAACCGGACCTCCGACGATGTACGAGAAGTCGAGCGAGAAACAACTGTCCCAACGCCTCTCCAAAGCTGCCTTCTTGTTGTCGAGTGAGGAAGTCGGCTCAGTAGAGATGCAGAAACAGGTCGGACAGACCTGTGTGCAGTTACCACAGGCAAGGCAACGCTCTGCCGTTTCGCTCCACCGATGATGCCTACGGGAAGTAGCCAAGAGGCTGGCGACTCGGTCAATCGGGATCGATCTCTTCATCGCCTTGGCGGCTTCTTCTAGAAGGCTTGCGGCGATCTCGAGCTGATCGGGGGAGACTGGTTCGTGCGGGATGCGAGACAGCATCTCTGCTCCGGCATCAGACCCGACTTCGACAATGAATACTTCCTGATCCGAAAGCTCTGTGAGTGCTAGGTCGAATCCGTTCGAGACGGCCGGCCCGGTCTTCATTGAAGCGCAGAAGCATGTCTCGGCGGGAGTCGTGCAGTTGACGGCGACCACGAACAGATTGCTCCGCCGGGCGGCGTAGTCGGGATCGGTGTAGATCTGGTCTGTGAAAACTCGGTCTTGGATTCTCATCGCAGCTACGTCACACGGTCGGGCCCCGACGACCGCGACTCGAGCGTGAGGTCGATCAGGAGAAGAGAAGACCCAAGAACCGTTTTCATCGGTCGATGCCTCCCAGACGGTCCTCCTGGGTGGAAACAGAACCGGTTTGAGGGTGGAGACTGCTGCGGCATGCCCGAAGAAGGCTTTGGAGTCGCCTTGCTCTATCCGGTATTCCCCGGGAGTCTGGGAGTCAGTTACTCCCCGTGGGAGGTCGGCGATCGACTCGATGGGGCCTAAGCGGATTGCTTCTCCCTGTACGGTCGGTCCTTGCACGTCGTAGCCGTCCGCCGCTAATTCGTGAATGAGGGCGTCGAGCCCGGCAGGTGTGATTGTGACTTTGTGCATAACTTCTCAAGCGAACACGATAACCGGTGAAATGACTCCGCGCTTGTGACATTGGGTACAAAGTTAGGTGCAACACGCTTTCGGGGATTAGGTCACAGTGAGGCGGGGCAATTCGGCCCGAAGAGTTAGCAGTATTCGACCGTATCGGGACGCTATAAGACGCTGGTTGCCAACAGGCCAAGGATAAAGAGCCCGACCAGGATCCGATATATGGCGAAATTCCGGAAACTGTGTCTTGAGATGTATCGGAGCAGCCACCCGATAGCGAATAAGGCGACAAGGAACGCTGAGACGGTACCAGCTGCGAAGAGGCCCATTTGGCCGCTTTCGACGATGGTTTGGTAGTTCTGTACGAAGTCATAGACGGTGGCGATACCGAGTGTGGGGATTGCTAAATAGAACGAGAACTCAGTGGCGGTCTTCCGGTCCATCCCGGTTGCGATTCCGCCGACGATGGTTGCTCCCGAGCGGGACACCCCTGGGACAAAGGCCGCCAACTGGCCAATTCCTACCAGGAGAGCTTGACGTCGGGTCACATTGTCGAGGGTTGAATCGGTGGCCGATTCCCTCTCCGAGTCAACGACCCAGAGGATCACTCCGCCCGCAATCAATGAGATTGCCACAGTGAGTGGATTGAAAAGGAGGTCCTTGATCTTCGACCCCATCAACAACCCGACGACGGCAGCGGGGAGGAATGCAATTGCAAGAACCCACGCTAGGCCTCGGTCGCTGTGGAGACGACGTAGGCGACTCCAAATGTCTTGTCGGAAATACCAGATCACCGCCAGGATCGCCCCCAACTGAATGACCAATTCGAATGTCCCGCCAGTGTCAACGAAGTTCAAGAGACGCCTAGCGACTATCAGGTGCCCAGTTGAGGAGATCGGGAGAAACTCGGTCAGTCCCTCCAGAATCCCGAGAATCACCGCCTTGATGTATTCGATCATGTCGTGCCCTGGTCGTGAGCCCGTGACGTTAACTGAGTCGAGGAGCGGTTCAGTCTCCGGGGACGACCAGGAGCATCGTCCTGCCGTCTCGGTTAGCCACAGCAAGGCCAGGCGCAGCCTCCGAAGGAACGGCGACCCTTACTGGCGTCATTCCGTAGGGATCGGTCCCTGCCGTCCCGACGGTGACTCCTGCCACCACTTGGGGGACGCCAGACCCTGATATGGGGGCAACCACCACTCGCACGTTTGTTCCTGGACTGAGCACTTCGGGAGAATCCAACGAGACGATCCACCATTCCTCTGGAAAGACGGATCCATTATTTCCAAGAGATTGGGCGAGGATCGGTTCTCCTTGGGAGATGGTTCTGGTCGCGGTCGCAGGGAGTGCGACCGGGTCGAAGACTCCTGCTGGCACCAACTTCCATTCGATGTCCTCTACGTCGATTGGTGAACCCGCAGGGATCATCTCGACGGCGTAGGGGTGCTCAACGGTTGAGTCTGGTCGGAGGTCGGAAGCAAGCGACAACACGATCACCGTGAGAGCAGCTCCCCACCTGAGGTAGGGCGGACGCGACATCCAATACACGATGGAAACGTATCGCGGGGATGGACTCAGTGGAAGGGGGTTCTTATTCCGAAGTGGAATCGGCGATCGTAGCTTTGGGCGTACTCGTCTTCTCTTTTTTCGTTGAAGAAGCCGCGGGGGTCTGGTTTGTCGAGGGCGTGCTGGTTGTCTTCCCCCGACCGTCGGTGGCATAGAAGCCCGAACCCTTGAAGACGATGCCTCGGGCGTGGAGGACCTTGGTCAATTTCCCTCCGCACCCCTCATGGATTTTGAGGGGACGCGCTGAGAATGATTGGAACACTTCCAGCGTTTGGCCGCATCGATCACAGGAATACTCATAGGTGGGCATGACACCGCTCTGACTGCTTGATTGACGACGCCATGATACTCGGTCCCGGATCTGAACAATCTGGCGGGTAGTCTGTCCCAAATGAGTGAATGGGCTGTTGGGATCCTGGCTTATTTGGTCGGGTCTTTCGACTTCGCGGTGGTTGTCGCCCGGACAAAAGGCTTGGATATTCGTTTGATGGGATCTGGGAATCCCGGTACATCCAACGTCCTTCGGTCGATGGGGAAGGGTCCAGCTTCGGTAGTGCTGATCGGAGACCTGATGAAGGGCGTACTGACTTCCGGGATCGGCTGGATTGTGGGGGGAATCACCGAGGCCCATGACCCGATGGTCCTCGCTCTCTTCGCTGGCTTCGCGGCGGTCGTGGGGCACTGTTTCCCGATTTGGCACAGATTTCGCGGGGGAAAAGGCGTGGCGACTGGAGCGGGAGTCATGCTCTTCGTAGTCCCGATAGCGGCTCTAGTGTTGGCGGCGATCTGGGTATTGATCGCTCGGTTACTGAAGGTGGCGTCGGTGGCTTCATTGTCTGTCGCAGTCTGCGCGATTCCACTGGGAATCTGGCGTGGCGTCGAAGGATGGGGCATCGTGTGGCTCGCGGCGATAGTCGTCCTAGTCGTTGTCAGACATGCTCCCAACATTTTGAGATTGGCCCGGGGTTCGGAAGGGAAGGTTCCGATATGAGCATAGAAGTAGCTGTGATCCCGGCGGCGGGGAGGGGAACGCGCATGCGTCCGGCTACTCGAGTCGTCCCCAAAGCTCCACTGACGGTGGTTGATAAGCCAGCGATTCAGTATGCGGTTGAAG
>CAYTVW010000076.1:0-7567 GCA_964441865.1 uncultured Acidimicrobiaceae bacterium | reverse complement strand
AAAGGATCGTCGACGGCCACGGGACCGGTAGAGATCTGCGGGATCTTGAGATTCTCTGCAACGTGGTGAGGGATGCCTCTCTGTGCGGGTTAGGCCAGAACGCACCGAACCCAGTCCTCTCGACGCTCCAATATTTCCGATCCGAATACGAAAACCTGATAAAGGGGGAGGGTTCGCATGGTTGATCGACGCACCACCGTGAAGATCACCATCGATGGTGTTGAGGTGGACGCTTACAGCGACGAGACCATTCTCGAGGCGGCTCGAAGAGTGGGAATCACGATTCCGAACCTTTGTTTCCTAGAGGGTCTCTCGGTTTGGGGAGGATGCCGACTCTGCGTGATCGAGATCGCTGAAGATCCTCGTATCCGACCAGCCTGTGCCACAACAGTGGTCCCCGATATGGAGGTACTGGTCAATACGCCGCGCTTGAGAGCGTATCGGAAGGCAATCCTGGAAATGCTTTTTGCCGAAGGGAATCATGTTTGTTCCGTCTGCGTCGCGAACGGGAACTGTGAACTCCAAGACATGGCTGTGTTCTGCGGCATGGACCACATCCGATATGACGCCCAGAACCCCAAATTGGAGATCGACGCCAGTCACCCGAAGTTCATCTTCGATCCGAACCGATGCATTCTCTGCTCGCGCTGCGTGAGGGTCTGTCACGAAATCGAAGGAGCTCATGTCTGGGATATTGCCAGACGTGGGGCAGAGTCGAGGATGATCACAGGGTTGAATCAACCTTGGGGCGAAGTCGCCTCATGCACCTGGTGTGGAAAGTGCGTGGCCGCGTGTCCGACCGGGGCCTTGTCATACCAAGGGAAAGCAGTCGGCGAGATGGTCCACACCGCCGACATGATTCGACGTCTGGCCATCGCTCGGAAGACCGGAGAATGGTTGGAGCCGGAGGCTGAAGAATGAGCAAACTCAGAGTCGCAACAGCTTGGCTAGGGGGATGCTCCGGATGCCACATGTCGTTTCTGGATATGGACGAGTGGCTGTTCGATCTCGCCGAAATCGCCGAGATCGTCTACAGCCCGGTGGCCGATATCAAGGAATTCCCAGAAGGGGTGGACCTGGCACTGGTGGAGGGCGCAGTAGCCAACGAGGAGAACCTGGAGCTGGCGCTCCGTATCAGGGCGAACTCAAAAACTGTGGCTTCTTTTGGGGATTGTGCGGTGACTGGAAACGTGACGGCCATGCGGAATCCGTTGGGGGATCCCGAGTTGATTCTCCAAAGCGTCTATGTGGATGCGGTTGATCTTGACCCCCAGGTGCCTCGTTCTGTGGTTCCTGCTCTTCTCCCGAAAGTCCTCCCGCTGCACAAGGTGATTCCGGTGGATTTCTACATACCGGGGTGCCCGCCGTCGGCGGCGGAGATTCGAAGAGCCCTTGAACAGTTGACGAGTGGTGAAATACCACGCGATCGCGGCGAAGATATCAGATTCGGGTAGGAGGATTCCCATGAGCAAGAAAGTGGTGATCGAACCGGTAACCCGAATCGAAGGGCATGCCAAGATCACAATAAGCCTCGACCCCAAGGGGGAGGTTGAAGACGTCAGGTTCCATGTAACCGAATTCCGCGGTTTCGAAGAGTTTTGTAAAGGCCGACTGGTGTGGGAGATGCCTAGCCTTACGGCTCGGACTTGCGGAATTTGTCCGGTGAGTCATCTCCTTGCCTCAGCCAAGGCAGGCGACGGTGTCATGGGAGTGACTATCCCGCCCAACGCGGTGCGACTACGGCGGATCGCCAATTTGGCACAGATCATCCAGTCACACGCCCTGAGCTTTTTCCATCTCTCGGCGCCTGACTTTCTCTTAGGGATGGATTCGGATCCGGCCACTCGTAACGTCTTCGGCCTAATGGCTGCGAACCCCGAGTTAGCTCGTCGGGGGATAAGGCTGCGCGGATTTGGGCAGTCGGTGATCGAGGCTATTGCAGGGCGAAAAGTCCATTCGCCAGGGATTGTCCCCGGTGGGATCGCCAACCCAATGTCAGAAGAAACCCGGAGTCGGCTCCTGGAAGGACTCCCTGAGGCGAGAGAGACGGCCGCAGCCGCGATCGAGGTTTTCGTCGAAATCTTGGAGAAGCACCCTCGCGAAGCCCAGAGTTTTGGGAACTTCCCGAGCATGTTCATGGCGCTGTCTAATGAGACGGGAACCTGGGAACACTATGACGGCCGTCTCAAAATGATTGACGCCAAAGGAGGAGTGGTGGTCGAGGGGGTAGACCCCCGAGATTATCGGACGATCATTGGTGAGGCTTCGCGTCCAGATTCCTACCTGAAGTCACCTTACTTCAAGCCGAAGGTGGGAGAGAAGGGGAAACCCGAGGAAGGGATGTATCGGGTCGGACCGCTGGCGCGGGTCAATATGGCGGAGTCGATGGGATCTCCCGATGGAGATGCCGCCTTGGCTGCGTTCCGTGAGAGAGCTGGAGGCGTAGCTCTGAGCTCTTTCTTCTATCACTATGCCCGACTTGTGGAGATTCTTACAGCCACTGAACAGATGGAACTCGCGTTGAAGAACGACAACGTCCTCGATCCAATGGTTAGGGCCCAGGCCGGGGTGAATCAGCTTCAAGCGGTTGGGGTCTCTGAGGCTCCGAGAGGGACTCTGTTTCACGAGTACAGAGTCGATCCTCACGGCATCCTTGAGGACGTCAACATGATCATCGCGACCGGGCAGAACAACCTTGCTATGAACGCGACCGTCACTCAGATTGCCAAAGAGTGGATAGATGGACCCAAGATCCCCGAGGGAGTGCTTAACAGGATCGAAGCCGGGATTCGGGCGTTCGATCCCTGCCTCAGCTGTTCTACTCACGCCACTGGCCAGATGCCACTGAGCGTCACGATGCTTTCGTCAGATGGCATGGTTCTCGACCAGGTGATTCGAAACTGATGCTGGTCCTTGGATATGGGAACGACCTGAGAGGCGACGATGCTGCTGGTCGGCTGGTTGCTCGGGCGATCGCTGATCTTGGTCTGTCGGGTGTTTCTGTGCGCGAAGCCGTTCAACTGACTCCAGAGTTGGCTTTCGAGATTCGGGGTAAAGACAGGGTCGTGTTCGTTGACGCCTATATCGATGTAGACCAGACAACTGTGATCGAGGTGAAACCCTGCGTTGAAGACAGGGCTCCGTTTACCCATGCAAGCACTCCCGCCGAACTCCTCCGTTACACGTCTACGGTGGGCGAGGTGCCGAATACAGCTCATCTGGTCTCAATCCCCGCCCGAGGCTTCGAGATCGGAGCCGAGTTGTCGGAGACTGCCAAGGAAGGCGTCGATCGAGCTGTCGACCTGATTAGGGCGATGGTCGATTCGCCGACAGTGTGACGTCTGGCTAGCATTGTCTTCGATTCCCACTCAGGACATTCAGGTTTACCGCGCATGAAAAGCACCCAAGAAATCATCGCCGAGTTCGGCACCCACGAGTCAGACACGGATCACCGGAAGTTCAGGTGGCGTTGCTGTCCGAGCGGATCAATGAGTTGACCGAGCATCTTCGGACCCACAAGCATGACCATCACGGTCGGCGGGGTTTGAAGATCATGGTTGGGAAGCGGAAGAGACTTCTCAACTACCTACGCCGTGAAGATGTCGAGAGGTACCGGAAGTTGATCGGCGAGCTCGGTCTTCGCAGGTGATTATTCTGGAGGGGACGGGAAGACCGTCCCATCCTGAATTTCGGTCTAGCTGATCGATTGACCGGTTACACCGATTGAGCCCCTCCTAAGGGAGGAATCCCTTATTATGCGGGAACCAGCCTGAACTCGAGGCCATACGCCGAGAGCCAGGCCAGAACAGGGACACTTGGAGAACAACGTGAAGGGGGAACCCCTCCGGCAAGACAAGTGTTCGTCGATGAGCCCGACCGGTTGCTAGTTGCCACCCCTTGAACTTAGAGCGAGGGGCGACCACTGGTAACGGGTTCGGCTCCAAACCAAAACAAAGGAGCAACCGTGTCAGAAATCACGGTCAGCAGTGAGATTGGCGGCAAGACGCTGTCTCTCACAACCGGGAAGTTGGCCCCTCAGGCCGACGGAGCGGTAGTCGCCAGACTGGGCGATACAGAAATTCTTGTAACAGCGACGGCTAACAGGACGATGAGGGAAGGCGTCGACTTCTTCCCTCTCACAGTCGACTTCGAAGAGAGGATGTATTCGGTGGGGAAGATCCCTGGATCATTCTTCCGCCGAGAAGGTCGACCCTCCGAGGACGCGATCCTCACCTGCCGTCTCGTCGATAGGCCGCTTCGGCCGTCATTCCAGAAGGGGTATCGGTGTGAGACCCATGTTGTGATGACTTCTCTCTCAGTTGATGAAGAGAACCCTTTCGACGTGGTCGCCCTCAACGGAGCCTCGGCTGCCCTCTTGGTCTCGCCGATTCCGTTCCAGGGACCGATTGCCGGTCTGAGGCTCGCTCTCAAGAACGGAGAATGGATTCCTTTCCCCACTCACACCGATCTAGAAGAGACAGTCTTTGATCTGGTCGTGGCTGGTGGGCGGAACTCTGAAGGAGGGGTCGACATAACCATGGTCGAAGCCGGGGCAACTCCCGATGCTCTTCGGCTAATTGAGGCTGGGGCTCCTGCCTCAGACGAGGCTACTGTCGCCCAGGGGATTGAGGCCGCTAAGAGTTACATCGCAGCGATTTGTGATCTTCAGGTCGAGTTGGCATCCAAGGTCGAGACTCCCGAGATCGAGTGGCCCATTGCTATCGACTACACGGACGAAGTCCTCGATAAAGTCACCAAATCGGCCACTCCTAAGCTCAAAAAAGTGATCCAGATTGCTGAGAAGAAGGAGCGGAATGAGGCCCAGGATGAGGCGCTCGCTGGGGTGATCGCTGATTTGGGTCTCGGTGTCGAAGACGCAGATCCGATTGAGGTGGGTCAGGTTAAGGCGGCGTTCAAGTCTGTCTTGAAAGAGATGATGCGGGAGCGCGTTGTCTCTGAAGGAATCCGTCTCGACGGACGTGGAATCACCGACATCCGTCCTCTCACTGCTGAAGTCGGCCTAGTGGGTCGAGCGCATGGTTCGGGATTGTTCCAGCGTGGGGAGACCCAGGTGCTCAACATCACCACTCTCGGGATGTTGAAGATGGAGCAGATGATCGACAGTCTCTCTCACGAAGACTCGAAGCGCTACATGCACCACTACAACTTCCCTCCTTTCTCAACGGGCGAGGCCGGGTTCATGCGGGGGCCGAAACGACGTGAGATAGGCCATGGGGCCTTGGCTGAGCGAGCGGTTCATCCGGTCGTACCTACCGAAGAGGAATTCCCGTACGCGTTGCGCCTCGTTTCTGAGGTCCTGTCGTCTAACGGTTCGAGTTCTATGGCATCGGTTTGCTCCTCGTCGCTATCCCTGATGGATGCGGGTGTCCCCGTGAAGGCTCCCGTGGCCGGTATAGCCATGGGCGTAATCTTCCGCGACGGGAAATACGTCACCCTGACTGACATCCTCGGAGCTGAGGACGCCCTCGGTGATATGGACTTCAAGGTCGCTGGAACGGCAGATGTCATCACGGCACTTCAGCTCGATACGAAACTCCAGGGATTGCCCTCGGATGTATTGGCGGGTGCCCTTGATCAGGCGAAGACAGCTCGACTCAGAATCCTTGAGGTCATGAGTTCGGCCATTGCAGAACCGAGAGCCGAACTCAACAAGTACGCGCCTCGGATTGAGGCGATCGAGATTCCCAAAGACAAGATCGGCGAGGTAATCGGACCTAAGGGGAAGGTGATCCGCGAGCTTGAAGAGGAGACTGGGGCCACCATCGAGATTGAGGAAGAGGGGTCGATCGGGATAGTCCGCATCGCCTCTACCGATTCCTCCGCCTTGGCAGCGGCACGGGAAAGGGTGATGATGATCGCCTTCCCGCCCGAACCGGAGATGGGGAAAGAATACGAGGGCGAGGTTGTGAATATCACCAAGTTCGGTGCTTTCATCAACATTCTGCCGGGACGTGATGGGTTGCTTCACATATCCAAGATGGACCCGAATCGCCGGGTAGAAGACGCTGAAGACTACCTGTCGCTCGGAGACAAGGTGAAGGTGACTCTCGACTCAGTCGACCCCAAGACGGGGAAGATCTCGTTGGTTCTGGCTCAAGAACTCACCTATAGCGGTCCTCCTGAAGGAAGTCGGCCTCCGCGTTCCGATTCCCGCGATGATCGGCGCGACCGAAGCGGACGGAGTGGCAGCGGACGCGATCGTGGCGGACGGAGTGGCAGCGGACGCGATCGTGGCGGACGCGATGAGAGAACCCCATCCAGTCAGCCCGCCCAACGCTCGGATCGGCGGCAGGCTCCGTCATTCGACGACAGTTTCGGGTCCTGAACGACCTGCAAAAACGAGCGAGGGGACCCGGTTCTATCCGGGTCCCCTCTGGTTTTTAAGGGAAAGCTGGTTCTTAGGCCGTGGCCGCGATCTTTCCGTTGCCGTCTTCTTCCCCGGTCTGGCGGTGTTGGGTAAGGGGAGAGAGTTTCACGCGGTGGCGTGCGTTATCGGTTGCAATCAAGATTTCGCATGTATCCGACAGGTTGTCCGGACAGAAGACAGCGCGTGGTCCGTCGATTATTACCCACATCTCGCGTCCGTTGTCGATCAACCCGAAGGACACCACATCGTCGAACGGGTCGAAGCCAGCCTCGTGCAAGACATAGCCCGACGAGATCTCGATTCCAGGGAACTCGATGCGGAGTGGACCGTCGGCGCCAAGCATCCCGAACCATTCGATCCATTCGTCTCTGGGCACCGCCTTGGCTTCCGGTGGAATACCGGCGAGAGAACGACCGGGCCGCGGTTCCAGGAACATGGCTTAAACTTCGGCAGAAGACGGCGATTAGTTAAGGGCCTATCGCGAAATGCGACATCTATCGACGGGATGAGACGGGACTCAACGAGATAATGGTTTGTACTTGATCCGATGAGGATCGGTGGCATGTTCGCCGAATTCACGACGCATGAACTCTTCATATTCTGTGTAGTTCCCGGGGTAGAACCTCACCTGGGAGTCTCCCTCAAACGCCAGGATATGTGTAGCTACGCGGTCGAGGAACCACCGGTCGTGAGATATCACCAATACGCAACCCGGGAAAGACTCTATAGCCTGCTCAAGAGCTCTAAGAGTGTCGACATCGAGGTCGTTGGTGGGTTCGTCCAAGAGGATCACGTTCCCTCCCCGGCGGAGCATCTTCCCCAGATGAACTCGATTCCTTTCTCCTCCTGAGAGCACTGAGATCTTCTTCTGTTGATCGGACCCCTTGAAGTTGAGCGAAGCGACGTAAGCCCTAGAGTTCATTTCGCGCTTCCCGATCCGGAGAATCTCGTTACCTCCCGAGATTTCGTCGAAGACCGTCTTGTCGGCATCGAGTTCGTCCCGATCCTGGTCGACGTATGCCAGGTCGACCGTGGATCCGAGGACCACTTTCCCAGAATCGGGTTCTTCTTGTCCGGTGATCATCCGAAATAGCGTTGTCTTCCCCGTCCCGTTAGCTCCGATTATCCCGACTACCGCGGCCGGAGGGACAGAGAAGGAAAGGGAGTCGATGAGAAGAC